>JAKPKF010000020.1 GCA_029553845.1 bacterium
ACAAATGTACGACAAATGTACACCAGAGATAGAGATAGAGATAGAGAAAGAGATAGAGATAAAGAAAGAGAATACTTGCGGTGAGGTTTCTAGCGAAACCATCTCCGCTAGCCCTGTATTTATCTCACTGCCAAAGATAGGTTCTCCATCACATCCTAATGCAACTCACGATGTAACAGAGGATGATATTAAGAGATATGAGGATGTCTATCCAGGGGTTGATGTAAGGTTGGAACTTAAAAAAATGAACCTATGGCTAGACTCTAATCCAGCCAACAAAAAAAAGAATGTTAAAACTTTCATTGCTCGATGGTTGGCTAAATCACAAGATAGATCAAGAGGGGATTTTAATGGGAAGCCTGTAGAAAAGAAGCACGCTGGGTCAAAAGAGGGTTACTCTGTCGACATCACCAAATATGACACAATTTAGGAGAGTTGTATGAATCTAGAGTTTTTAGAAAAAATAGAACAGTACAAGAAAGAACGTGATGCTCAAGAGGTTGCACAATATGGAAGGCTACTCACTAATGAAGAAAGAAAAGATATTAGGGATAAGGAGTTTGAGGAACAGGAGAAAATAGATAGGGCAGAGAAGGAAAAGCAACAAGCTGAAGAACGATTGCAAGAGCTAAAAAGGAAATGGTACTACTCTGTTCCTCCCAGATTCCGTGAATCCTCCTTTGAGAATTTTGAATGTGCAAACAGCAAGCAAAAGGCGGTTGTTGAATATCTCAAGACTGGTAAAAGTGCTGTTATATATGGGTCTAATGGAACTGGAAAAACACACCTAGCCTTTGCTACTTGCAGAAACCAAGTTGAGCAAGGGGTAAACGCTGGATACGTCCTTGCTTTTGATTTCTTTAATAAAATACGCAAGTCATTTTCAGATGGGACTACTGAAGCTGTTATGGATAAGTATAGTAATTATCAGCTTCTTGTTATTGATGAGATAGATAAGACGCAAGGCACACCAACCGAGTTTATGTACCTATACTCTCTTATCAATGAGCGGTACAACTACATGCGATCAACCATACTTATCACTAATGCCAAGCCGGATGAATTCGCCGCAATAATTGGTGAGTCTGCTCTTGACCGTGTAGCATCTGATGGTAAAGTCATTGACCTTACAGGAGATAACTACAGGCAAAAGAGATAGTACCAGACAATGACAGGATTCACTTTTAATGATACACAGGCTGAAGAATGGAAGGAACGAGTTTGTTAAGACAAAGGAAATAGAGTCCACAACTACCGAATATTCAACGGAAAACTTTTGTAAATAAGTAAAAATACTGCTTGACAGTTTCTACTATATGGTGTATTATTAGGTATAAAGAGAAAGGAGATACGGAAATGACAAAAGAAAAAGCATTAGAACTTGGTGGAAAAGAATGGGAGAAAAATGGTCATCATCGGGTATATTTCAATCGTGAATCAATGCAAGCGTTGTATGGTCTCGAAGGTTTGAATGTGATCAACGGCAGACCAAGAAAGTGGAATAGACTTGGTGAGCATATCAGCAATAATAAGGTTTTTTCACTTTTGAACAGAAATTCATACTATGATGTTGTTGCAGATAAGATGGTTGACGTTGACGAATCAATGTTAGTTTTTTAAGGAGGATATTATGACAAGGAAAGAAGCAATCGAGTTTATTGAAAATTCACAGGCTACGGGATTTAGGTATGGTGATTTGAGTTATATCACCGAAAAACAGGATGCTATCACTGATATAGAAAACATGGAAGACGAGGCATGGGGTGACGGAGAAGTTTTCGAAGCGTAACACAACTCCCCCTCTTCGGAGGGGGCATTTCTCAACCGTCTACAGGGCGGTTAGG
>JAKPKF010000022.1 GCA_029553845.1 bacterium
GCATTTTTTTATTTATTTACAAAATTTTTCCGTTGAAGATTCGATAGTTGTGGACAACAAAACCACTCCCGTCCTCAAAGATATCTGCAAAGCCGTGGTTCCACTTGTTTAACGGCATATACTGGGGATGGAGGTCGCATAGACAGCCTACTGACCAGCATGTAGCCAGGTCGCCAGTAATCTGTTTATTCATCGTTTACCTCTTCGGTTGATTGTACCATAATCTGTGCTGTTAGCAACCCTTCTTCAACGGTAGTAAATCATAGAAATAATGACTCTTCTATTGAATTCAACCTATTATTTGCAATTGTAATATATTCTTGATTTAGCTCACTACCTAAATAATGCCTTCCAAGTTTTTTAGCTACGTAAGCAGTAGTACCAGCTCCCATAAACGGGTCAAAAACAATCCCACTTTCTCTAGAACCGGCAAGTATACAAGGCTTGATAAGTTCTTCTGGAAAAGTTGCAAAATGGGCTTCTGTGAATGGTTTTACAGGAACAGTCCATACATCACGTTTATTTCGTAATCCATCCTCTCCATAAACTCTTGCTCCTTTTGAGAATCTATCACCTTTTGCATAATCACAAGCATATCCTTCTGCATTTTTATCTCTAATCGATGGTTTAGTTTCTGCTTCTTCTTTTATAGCTTCATTATTGAAATAATATTTTTGCGATTTACTAAAAAGAAATATATATTCATGAGATTTTGTACACCTATCAGTAACACTCTCTGGCATTGGGTTTGGTTTATGCCATATAATATCTTGTCTCAAATACCAACCGTCTGCTTGCAAAGCAAACGCAACACGCCACGGTATACCAATCAAGTCTTTTGGCTTTAATCCTTTTCCTCCACGTATAAATATACCATCTCTTTCTGCTCCCATACCAGCACGACCAGCTGATGTTCTGGAACAGTTTCCTGCATAGCTATCACCAATATTCAGCCAAAGCGTACCATCGTCTTTTAGTATCCTTTTAACTTCTCTAAATACATCAACCAATCTTTCTACATATTCATCTGGAGTATCTTCAAGTCCGATTTGGCCATCAACTCCATAATCTCTAAGCCCAAAGTATGGAGGAGAAGTAACGCATGTATCAACAATACCATCTGGAATTGTTTTCATTGCTTCAATACAATCCCCTTGAATTATCCTATCTATATTCATTTGCAACTCCTTAATCATATTCCCAGTATTTCCTTTGTCTTTACAAACTCATTCCTTCCATTTTTCAATCTGTGTTCTGTTTGCGGTTCGGTGTATCATTAGAAGTGAATCCTATCATTGTCTGGTGCTATCTCTTTTGCCTGTAGTTATCCCCTGTAAGGTCAATAACTTTACCATCAGATGCTACACGGTCAAGAGCAGACTCACCAATTATTGCACCAAACTCACTAGGAGTTGCGTTAGTAATCAGAATTGTAGGCTTCATGTAGTTATATCGTTCGTTGATAAGGGAATACAGATATACAAATTCCGTTGGCGTTCCTTGTGTTTTATCTATCTCGTCAATGACAAGCAAATCATATCTGTGATATTTACCAACAACCTTATCGGTTGACCCATTAGAGAATGACCTTCTTACTTCATTAAAAAAATCAAATGCCAGAACATACCCTGCTGCTTTACCTTGCCTTGCTTGGTACTCACAAGTTGCATATGCCAAGTGTGTCTTACCAACTCCGTTAGATCCATATATAACTGCACTTCTACCAGTCTTCAAATACTCGACTGTCTTTCTTTGTTTGTCTGAAGAGCATTGAAAAGAAGAGAATGTTGCATTCTGAAACCTTGGTGGTACTTGTCTCATAAATTCGTTATAGATTGTCCTTATCTTTTCGTTCTCCATATCTTTTTTTCTTTGCAATTCTTCTTTTTCTATTATTGCATCTCGCTCATCATCTTGAAGAATCCTGCCATATTCTTCCATTTCTCTTTTGTTTCTATTCTCTAAAAATCTACGTTTAATATCATCTAAATTAGTCTTAATATCGCTTTCCATACCAACTCCTATATCGTATCGTATTTTGATACATCAACTTTGTTTGATTCTTTTGACCCTGCATGCTTTCCGTTAAAATCACCTCTTGACCTATCTTGTGATTTAGCCAACCATCTCGCAATAAATGCTTTTACATTCTTTTTCTTGTTAGCTGGATTAGACTCTAGCCATAAGTTCATTTTTTTAAGTTCTAATCTTACATCAATTCCTGGATAGACATTCTCGTACTTCTTAATATCCTCCTCTGTTACATTGTGAGTTGCATTAGGCTGTGATGGAGAGCCTATCTTTGGCAGTGAGATAAATACAGGGCTAGCGGAGATGGTTTCGCTAGAAACCTCACCGCAAGTATTCTCTTTCTTTATCTCTATCTCTTTCTCTATCTCTATCTCTATCTCTGGTGTACATTTGTCGTACATTTGT
>JAKPKF010000052.1 GCA_029553845.1 bacterium
AGCATTGTGGGCTTGTTCTATACAAGCAGGGGTGATCATAGTCGCAGCTGATGGAACAGGACAAGTAACTTCCATTCAAGCAGGAATAAATTTGGCTGCAGTGGGTGATACTGTGCTCATCTCACCAGGGGTTTGGACTGGGGTTGTGGTTATTGATAATAAACCGATCACTATTGGCAGTTTTTATATTATAAATAGTGATACAACTTATATTGCCCAAACTACTATTGACGGAGAGGATACACGAACCGGGATCATCGTCAAGAATTGCAGCGGAGTTTCCGACACTTTACAAATAATAGGTCTAACAATTCGGAATTGCAGGAGTAGTTGGTATCCCGATACATATATGTACTCAATTGGAGGGGGTATTGGTATTGGATTATCCATAGCAAAAGTGTGTAATTGTAAAATATTTAGTAACAGAGCTTATTTTGGAGGAGGTATTGGAGTTTCTCGTGCACAAGTATATCTCTTCGGCAATGAGATATTTGCAAACAATGCCATAACATCCGGCGGCGGATTGAGCGGGCTAGGTTATAACAATTTGTATATCTATTTCGATGCAGAAAACAAAAATAGTATATATCTGAATAATGCTTCTCGGGGTTGCGATATTAGTTATGCTTTCAATAATGTTCCAACTTCAATTTATCTAAACAAAGGAACAATCAACTCTTTAGACCAGTATTTCTTTTTTCTACCAGATCAAACACCCCTATATATTGATCAACCAATGATGGAACAAGTTAACTATGATCTTTGGGTCAGTCCGGATGGGAGTAATGCAAATACAGGTTTTTCGCCCCAATCACCTCTGAAAAACATTTCATTTGCTTTGGCAAAGATTCAACCGATTGGAAACAACCCACTCACTGTCCATATCTTACCGGGATCTTATTCTTGGCATCAAACTGGTGAAGCCTTGCCTCTGCAACCTAAGAGTTACGTAAATCTGATTGGTTCAGATATGGAGAATGTCATACTTGATGCTGAGCAATATGGTACCTTTATCTGTGGGAAAGATGCTCAAGACTATATGAATATTAAAAACATGACTTTGATTAATGGACACTCTACGCATTATTATTTATTCTATTTGGATGATTATGAGAGCGGTCATACTGATAGCATTACTGTGGAGAACATCCATATAAGAGACTCATGGGCTACATCAGCAGCTTTCGTAATCGCATCCTGTTATAATATTACAGTAAACAATCTCATCATAGAGGATACCCAGGTGGGGATTGGATTCTTTATATATTGTTATGAGACTGGATGCTTTACGAATTTCCGGGTGCAACGGCTAAGCCCTACAAACATAGACGCATACAATACATTCTGCCAGAGTGGAGGTATACAAAAGTCGTTTAGAGCTTCATCGTTGTATACTACTATCAATATATCTAATTTCTTGATAGCGGATAACGTGGATACTTCTCAATATTGGGAGAATATGACAAGTGGTTTGTCTATCAGTGTAGAGGGCGGAAACTGCGACTTGAACATTAACAACTGTACAATAGCCAACAATAGCACTACAACCGAAGGTGCGGGATTCGGAATAAACTTGGAGAATTGTAATGCGCAAGTGAATAACACAATTGTTTCTGGAAACACGCCTTATGAAGTGGCGATGTTTGCTTTTAACGAATCTACTTTTGCTGATGTTTCATTTAACAACTGCCTTGTTAGTGGTGGTAGCGATAGCTTCTTTATCCTGGGTGGG
>JAKPKF010000065.1 GCA_029553845.1 bacterium
AACTTACGCTTCAGGCACACCGGGACTGGTATAATAATCGTAGGAGGCACGCTACCTTGGGAACGGTCCCTGTAAAAAAATGGAATGGTTACTTTGGAGGCTTGTTACCCTTTGATACGATTTATAATATGAACAAGGAAACAATTAGTCAGTATCTTACGAATCACCAAACAAATGAGTATATTTGTTCGTCAACCCCAATTTATGATACGAGAATAGCTCAACCATTTTGACTTTTTTGTCCAAGTAATAGGGGTCTGGTACAAGAGCAGAAAATCATTGCTACAGGTTGTAATCACGTTATCATTCGTACTGCATGGCTTTACAGCGAGTTTGGAAAGAACTTCTGCAAGACTATGATGAATCTTACTGCAACTAAGCCAGAACTCAAAGTGGTATTTGACCAGGTTGGAACTCCAACTTACGCATTGGATCTTGCAAAAGCTATCTGTATAGTATTAGCAGATTATACACGTCATTGCGAGGAGCGTAGCGTCGTGGCAATCTCATATAAAAACTCAGGCGTATACCACTATAGCAACGAAGGTGTTTGCAGCTGGTTCGATTTCACTAAGATGATTGCTGAGTATAATGGAACAACAGCTTGTAATGTTCAGCCTTGCTATAGCTGTGACTTTCCAAGTCCTGTAAAGAGGCCATCATACTCAGTATTGGATAAAAGCAAGATAAAGACAGTCTTTGGCGTTGAGGTACCGTATTGGACTGACTCTTTGAAGAAGTGTATTAATAACTTAAAATAAACTTATTCTCCTTATCAGAGAAGATAAATGTATAGAAAAATATGAAAAGAAATATAGTCATAACAGGAGGTGCAGGTTTCATAGGTAGCCATGTTGTACGACTTTTCGTAAACAAATATCCGGAGTATAATATTATCAACCTTGATAAACTTACATATGCAGGTAACCTTGCTAACTTGAAGGATGTTGAGGACAAACCAAATTACAAGTTTGTAAAGATGGATATCTGCGACTTTGAGGCATTCTATCAACTTATGCAGGATGAGAAAATTGATGGAATCATACACCTTGCTGCTGAGTCCCATGTTGATAGATCTATCAAGGATCCTTTCACTTTTGCAAAGACAAATGTGATGG
>JAKPKF010000072.1 GCA_029553845.1 bacterium
TCGATTCAAAACGGACAAAGGCTTCCGGCTGATAGTTCGACTCGTAGAAGGGCGATGACTTATCGTGAGTCTTCCACCAGCTCTTCTGGGTATATGCCGCAAAAATACCCAGGCGAGACGGATAAAAAATTGAATATTTTATCGATAATTGAAATTTTGTTTGGTCGCTATCATCACCAGTGATGAAATAATTATCCCGGTAAAGTGAGAGTGGTGATTCATACTCTGCATATACAGACACGATACTAAGTACGATGATACATACAACATAGAAAAATAGTTTTCTCATGGTGGTTACTCCTCTGATAAGTAGTATTGTAATAATTCTTCATCCGACATATTCAGTAAAGCTGTTTTCATAGTCTTATACTGAATAGTTGCTTCTTTATATTGTTGTAGAGCATTCTGGTAGTCTTGTCCGTCCTCTGGATAGAGTATATCTAATTCACTCCGTTTTGTATATTTACTGATTTCAGCATCAGTTGCTTTACAGATTATAGTATAGTTCATCAAATTCTTTTCTAAAGATTTTGCAAAAATATCATCATGATCAACGATCCAACCTGTGTCTGTATAGTGATAAATGATATCACCATCAGGTGGAATATTATCAGTATAACCATCTTCTAATTCTATCGTTGTATTAATCTTACGTATTCTACTATTTTGTTTATTATAAATATCCTTTCCAAGATAGTTTGATACAACATGACACTTTTTTGTTACACTATCGTAGAATACAATTTCGTCTTGACCACATTCAGGAACTTTATTAATTTCAACATAGTTAGATGGGGCAAGAAATTCTCCTTGCACCTCTGGGTTTGGTTGACATATATGCTCACTAATAACATATCCATTTTCTACAATATATCCTTGTCCTTTCATATTTATTTACCTCTTATTTATATCTAATATAAAATCTAACGCTCAAAGAATTGTCTCTGGTATAGTCACCAGCACGAGCAACACGAGAGGCGTCAAAGTTTATAATATTCTGGCGAGTACCGCTTCTTCGCTCACCGTTGTCACCAGAGCCGCTGGGATAAAGTGCTCCACTATATCCGCCTGGTTCAATTATACAGTTATCAAGAGCAAATGTGCCTGTTATGTTTTGTATCCTATCCTCTTCTGATTCACCAAGCAATGGGGCGTATTTTGTCCTGGTATTAATAGATTGTGTACCAATCCCTTTAGGAACAACAGCTTGAAAGTTTGGTAATAGAAAGTAATCAGCACCATTTGTTCCATATGGCACCCATCGGATTGAGTGTGCTCCACTCTGACTGCCAGACGTTCCAACCCTATTGGTTTTTGCCCTGGCATCAGCTCTGGTAAGGCAAACATAGAACGTATTAGCATCTATAATGTTAGTATAGTAATTAGTATAGGGTGTAATTCCAGTTGGTAAAGTATCGGTTGTAGTAAATTCGATTCTATCACCGTTAACGAACCCATGGTTTGTTAGAGTTACTACTGCTGGGGCAGCTATTGATATAGTACATTCCCCTTTGTTCTGGGTTATAGCATTATGTAAAGTTGAATAGGTAATACGATTTAACTGACTACCATCACAGAGCAAGAACTTTGGAGGAGTTACCAGGGTGGCAGACATTTTGATATCACCAACGCCCATAATATCATCAACATGCTGATTATCTAGCAAATCGGCATTAAA
>JAKPKF010000080.1 GCA_029553845.1 bacterium
GGTGCGTTGAAAATTATCTACTAACCATATAATTTCGACTTGTTTATCGGCGGATATTTCATTAATTTGTCGATATAATTCTACTACAAGACTGGAACCAGGTATTAGCCTGGTTGGTACACCAGGAATTAATATACTAAGTTTAATATTTGACATAAGTCGATATTATAGTTGAGCCGTTAAATATCAACAATAAATTATATTGTATTTCTTTAGAATCTATTATACAACATAATACGATAGTTGATTATTATGCATCTCTAACGCTTCATTTGTAGTATAACTTTGCGTAGCCCAAACAATCAACTCAAAATATCCACCGGTGCTTTGGTGGTATGATCTGTCCTGACCTAGGTTATTCCATTCAGCTCCTGACGTATTTGTGTGATGTATCACACACGGAGATTGTATTGGCGCATTATTACAATTAATAGCGGGGCTAAAAAGTTGACCCATACAGCGTGTAGTTCCGTTTTTAACTGAGCTAGCCGCGTATGAAGAATCCCAAAGATTGTTTGTAGAAGTTCCATGATAATTATATGCACTGGTATGCCCCAATACCCAATCTTGAACACCATTTCCTTGTCGGTATTGAACTGCATGAACCGCAACCGGAGAATTTGCGGTGATTGTCAGTGGAGTTGCTGCACCATTCTCTACACCGTTGAACTTGATGTATGGTCTATTGTTAGATAAATACAAAGCTCCCGATTTAACAAATTGAGGCTGTGAACTATTTGTCGCTTGTATCATGTGGCGACCGTTACCTGATTGGTCGTACCAAGTGCGAACATAGGCATCACCGCTACCTACCCACGAAAGTATGCTAGCGGTGTCTAAATCGCAAGAAATGGTAGATCCGAAATCTTTCTCTGTATTATCACTTGATCTGCGTAAACGTATTATATTACCATAATATGTTGATTTTAATGCACGAATACCATAACATGCCCACGGTATCGCAGTAGTTAAATTTAGAGGCCCGGTATATGGTACGTATGATAATCCAGCCTGTATTGTTGATGTGTACGGTATCATAGTACCGTATCCCGCATATCTACCAGAACATCTTTTTATCATGATATATCCTTACCCCCCCTTAGTGAGATATTTACTGTTGATACTGATGCGACGCCGAAAAACGCATCATTAGTAGATGTTAATACATAAGGATATTTGGGTTCGATAAAGACTGTATCGTAAGCAGATAATGTCAATCTTACAGTTTCACAAGACATTGCAGCGGTACCCGTACTACCAGATACATTAGGTACTAAAAATAAAGCCACACTAGCACTAGAACTCGAATTTGTATTATGTATCTCGATTTCTGATACGTATGATGTGGTACTCGCTGGATTGATATAAATTGCTTGGCATGCTGATAGATCTAGGTTACTACTTTGAGGTAGTACCGCAATATCCATTAGTTTTGAGTATGTGAGAGCCATATTTGTATTTATTGTATGTTGTGGGTATATCTACAACCATTATAACGCGTATTTGTTATGCAAATACGATGCCAATAATGATCGTTCATTGTCAAGTAAGAGTAGGAGGTATGTTGAGCGTCGGTGCGAATGTATCATTAAAAAGACTCACCCCATGAACCATCCGCATCATATAAACGGTGGCTGTCAACCCAGCAGAATAGGAATCGTCACGACTCAAGCACCGAAGAGGGTACTGATTGTCCGTGGAGTAATTCCCTGTGTCAGTCAGGGTTGGAGAAAGAAGTTGACCATTAACAAATGCTCTGATTACACCGGCTTGCCTAGAGATAGCAATGTGATATAACTCACCACTCACGAATGGGAAACTCCAGTTTGACCCAGAGGTGAAACCACCGTGCTTAAACACTGCATTGAATCCAGTGGGAAAACCGTTAGTTGAAGTTGTCAAGTTCCAATGCCAGCTATTCTTATAAGAACCTTCACAACCAAACAGACGACTAAATACCGCAGATGTACCGTATGAATTACCCGTCGGCTTAAGTATAGTATCGATTGTGAAATCTCCGGCAGGCAGGAGCATGTCAACATTTGTAGGTCCGTTGATGTATCGAGACCCTCCTGAATTATTAGCATAGAACATCTGATATCCTTCCCAGATATCACTATTCGCAAAAGATACATTCGAGGTCAATGACCAAGCATTCGGAGACCTATCAGTGATCGATGTCGTATTTGGTAGAATGAAAAGCTTGGTGTTCGACGCAGGGGAGTCTAGATTAGATTTAGATGCTTGTTTATACCTGACAATAACAATACCGGAACTACCATCACCACCCTTCCATTGACCGGTGGTTCCGGAATAACCACCACCACCGCCACCAGACCCCGTACCTACTGTTGCAGCACCACCAGCAGCATTACTATACCCGGTACCTCCGTTAGTACCACCCACATTAGCTGTACCACCACCATAACCACTCGCACCACCGCCGCCACCAGAGCCGTATACTACTGATGAGCCAGTAATTGTTGACGCTATACCCTCACCGCCCCTACCGGCTACACCACTTGCACCAGAGGTTCCCGCTGCGCTCATGCCACCACCACCACCACCCACACCTTTATTATTCCAAACACCAGATCCGTTACCACCCGAATATCCTGGTGATCCGGTACCTCCAGTAGAACCATTTGTACCACCACCACCACAAGCACCAGAAGCGCCGGGGTTACCATCAGAACCTGCACCACCACCGCCTAAGGCGGAAATACCATTAAATACAGTTGTACCTCCGTTAGGGGCAACATCAACACCATTAGTAGCACCAGCACCACTCGTACCTATAGTAACACTGTATGAACCAACACCCAATATTCGTGTTACGTTTGCAACCTCACCACCACCACCACCACCACCAGATGTATGACCACCACCGCCACCACCGCCCACTAATAAGACTTCTATTGGCGCAGAACCGCTATTAATTGTAAATGTGCCGGATGATGTAAAGGTATGAATAATATAATCTTTATATAATGACACGGTACCACCCGTTGCAGTAATGAAATCCATACTAACATAATCTATACATGCCTCATGTATAGATCTGTATGATATAGGTCTGTCTAGGTATTGTGAAAGTCTAACGATAGCCATTATAGTTTCTTACCACCCCTAACCGTAATGTTTACACCAGATAATGTGGCTATACCGAAAATAGCCTCATTTAAATCTTCAAGAATATACGGATATTTAGGTTCGATCCATATAGTATCATACGGTGCCAGTGTGCATCGTATAATCTCACTAGATAATTCAGGTATACCTAAAGATAATCCGTTATCTGGTACAAGATATAATACTAATGCAGCTGATACAGAATTGGTGTTATGTAGTTCAATGTCAGAAATGTATGTTGTAGTTTCTGCAGGGTTAATATATACAGAAGATGATGCAGATGCAGCTAACATCTTATTATATACCAAACTCGTAATATCCATTAATTTTGTATTGACTATTGCCATGTTATTATTGTTTATTTAACTGAACAACCACAAATTTCTCATATCTATATTTTGTGGTTTTGTGGTTCCCACCTCAACCATATTACCATTGATGTCGTATACTTGAGCAGTTTCACCATATACCGCATCTCCACCACCGCTAGGTACCGCATCTCCACCACCGCTAGGACCACCGCTTAATATAATGGTGTCTGTGCTTGATAGTAGCACGATACTACCTACTGCAGATAATGTTCGGATAATACCCGCATTACTGTCTATAATTTCAACCCCACCACCAACATTTATATATGATGCGCTACCGGCAGCGTTACATGCCATTATAGTTAATGTATCAGCACTAGTTAATATTCTTACTCCAGTTCCAGCAGATAGTGATTTTAATTGATTTGTAGTAGTTTCAATACCTATACCATATCCACCACCTACGTTATCAAGATAGCTGGCACCCGTACCGCTAACATCGAATACAAGTGTATCACCTATGGGTATAATAGTAAGATTGCTACCAGCTGATAGGGTTTTGAATTCTAAAGTGTTATCAATCTGCTGTTTAAAAATTGTATCTGTACCATCACCGACATTTACTGCGGTGATACTTTCTGGTATAATACTTGAAATAGTTAAAATGTCGGTGGATGACAATATTGTAGTACCACCTGTAGCTGATAGTGTTCTAATTTCAAGGGTATCTTCCTTAACTAATTGATCACCATTACCTGCATTAGTATACTTACCTTCATTAATATGTACTAATATAATCGCATAACCATCACCACCGTTACCACCAGCTCCACCTACGGTTTGAGTATAATAATTTCTACCACCACCACCACCACCACCACCACCTATAGTACCGCTAACACCTCTACCACCAATCACACCACCAGCGCCGCCGATAGAGGTATTCAATATAGTACTAATACCACCAGAAGCAGGACTATAATCACTGTAAGCATGACCACCACCACCGCCACCACCACCAGTATATAAACTAGTACCTGGTAGTGGCGGTATGAATCCACCGTAATAATTACCACTTCTACCACCAGATCCACCATTCGGTGTACCGCCCGCACCTCCAGTTGCTCCTCCAAAATTTCCAGCAGTACCACCTACACCACCTAATGTAGATAAAGATGTAGTACCGCAATTAATTATGGTCGGTGTTCCGTTTGCACCATACCCACCAGATCCAGATAATGATGTACCACCAGCACCACCAGCACCACCAGCACCTATAATAATATCTAAACTACTACCGATATCAGATTTATCTAAGGTATATACATTAACTGCACCGCCTCCACCACCACCTCCACCACCAGCGCCATTAACATAACCATATCCACCACCACCACCACCACCGCCACCACCAAATGCAGATATTTCTATACTATATGTATTATACGGTACAGAAATATTAAATGACCCCGCTGTTGATAGTATATATGTTAATGTTTTTTCATATAAAGATTCAATAACTACAAGTGAATCAACCGATTTAACATTTATACCATACCCACCACTAAGAGTATTAAACTGAACATTACCTGAATTATTACCACTATATACACTTATACCAGAACCTATACTTGATACACTCTTTACTTTAGTATCAAATATAATTGTATCAGTGGATGATAGTATAGTAACACCAGTACCAGCAGATAAAGTGCGTACGCTATTAGTATCTGCATCACCAATTTCAATTCCAGTACCTAAATTACCTAATACTTGAATACTAGATAGTCTTGTTTCTAGATAATGCTTATTAATTACATCATCATTACTTTCTGCATAATGAGATACTGTAGCACTTAATGCATTCAGTATAGGTGTTTGATATGATTTATTAGCTTTTTGAATCATATCGTAATATAAGATATTGTCGCACCTACTGCATTATTACTAGATGCAGTAATGTTTATCTTATCTCCTGCTGACAATAAGAATTTACCGGTATCTAAAAACAAACTATCATTACCTTGCAATTCTCTGGATGATAGTACTTTATTGGTAATACTTGCAGTACCTCCATTAGGTACTACATACATATTAACCGTTACTGTACTACTAAGAGAATTACATAATGACACTAATACTACAGCTATATTACCCGGTGATGTAAGGGCGTCTGTCCCGGATGTAGCTATTAATGCATTAGTAATCATGTGTACAGCTATTACTTAAGCTGTACACATGAGTTATCAACAACTACCAAATTGAATTATTCCAACTTACTTTCATTAGAGAAGTACCACGATTTAGCTGCACTAGATATAAGACCACCCATTTTTGTTAGGTCTAAATTGTTAGCTCTAGCTGTATCTGATTCTTCCTTTAGAATATCATTATAAATCCACCGAATAAAATCACCGAGAGATGTACGATCTGTTGGTTTGTTTGCTTCTCTTAATTTATCTAAAGATTGCAAACATCTAGCTTCAGTTACTACAGAAGATACGAAATCTTTTTGATTTTTAATTAGCTCAACATCTACTGCGGCAAGTGTAGTAACTTTACTTACACTATGTTTTTCACCCTTAACTTTCATCCAAAATTTGGGGGATTCCCACCCAGGGGTTACAACTTTCCATACAATACCTTCACCTACACCAGATACACCAAACGCTGCACCTACCGGGCATGAATTTTCAACTGCAAGTGTAAGTTCTTGCAGCTTGTTTTGTGATAATTCAGGATTATTAAAATCTATAGATATTTTCCATGAAGGATAGTCGTATATGTTATATATTCCGATTTCATGATTACGTATATTGGATATCACACTACGAGGTTGCCATTCATCGTTGATATTAGCACCAAACACTATAAAGCGTTTAGATAAATTACTAATTGCTACACCCTTCTGTATTCCTTGACCACACCATTCACCAAATATAACTACATCATGTGCAGAATTACATACAGGTAAAAGTTTTAATATTTCTTTTTTCTTGTCGGTATAAGTACGCGCAAATCCTGCATTATCATTTAACGGTGTAATAATTCTTTCACGACTTTGAAACCACAGTGCATCTTCACTCTTATTATAGCCTATGGCACCATTGGTTCCGTGTAGCTTAGTTGTACCTTCTAACTCTAATATAGGTAGTGGTTTCAATGGATCAAAAACCGCTACACCTGACTGATCTACACCAGTATACTGAGCAGTTTCCTTAACAGATCGTATAAGATTACGATATTGACCTATATCAGGAAATTTTATAAATTTCATATTATGACCACTGATCTACAAACCCACCATCAAGAGTATAAACAGTATTACCATTAATGGTAATATCTAGTACTTCTTCTACCCCACGACACTTTGACATTGCTTGTTTATGAGCATCGTAAACGTTAATACTGGGTACGAGAACTTCACGATTACTTTCGCTATCGAGCTGCTTAATAGCATCCGGTGTACCAATTTTTGCAACGTATTTCTTATTCACTGCAGATATATGTTATAGTTAATGTGTTTGTTTAATGTTGAGAATCATATTCTATTATAACTCAAAACATAATCAACTACTTTGTTAGTAGATATAAATAATACTAAGTAAATGTATGTATGATATTTCAACGATAATTATTGAAGCTATGGATGTAGATGAGGATGAATTAGCTATGGGTATAGAAGTAGAAGCTGAACACACTAAAGATCTTAAAATGCGAAAGAAAATAGCTATGGATCATTTGAAGGAAGATCCGAAATATTATACAAAACTCAAGAATTCGGGTATACGCGGGGAATCCATAGATACTATAATAGGTTATAAAGCTCATACTACATTTAAATCTATACCACCACTAGGTATTAATAGACCTATACCAGTAGATGTATTGTTTTCTCGAAATACGAGAATGAATGAAAAACCATTTAGAGTTACATTATTTAGTAGAGATAAAATATTAACCCATATTGAATTATCACATATTCCACTAATTGAGGAATTAAATGATTGTTATTATCAACAGAGAATATTTAAGTGGATTAAAACTGCAGATGATTGTGTTGAATTTAAGTTAGGTGTGTGGTGATTTTGATCAATAAAAAAGCTCTATTGATAATTTCAATAGAGCTTTAAATTGGAGGTAGGTGTGGGATTCAAACCCACGGCCCGCTATTAACGAACTTCTGTTTTCAAGACAGACGCTTTAAATCACTCAGCCAACCTACCGTAAAATGGAGGAGAGTGTGGGATTCGAACCCACGGACCTGTTAAGATCAAAACTTTAGCAAAGTTTCGTCATAAACCACTCGACCAACTCTCCAAAAATGGCACGTCCCTTGAGACTTGAACTCAAACATGATGTTTTGGAGACATCTGTGCTACATTGACACTAGAGACGTATATAAAATATTTTTACAGAAATAGTAATAAAGACCGATCACGATAACTAATATACCGTGATCGGTCCGTGTATTTATCTATTACAATATGTTAATATGTCGGTTTCTTCTTATTGTATTGATCTAATACAATAAAGAAGAAACCAGCTACTACATATACCGTAACGGCGTCAATAACGATCATTGGCGTCATCCTTTTCTGTGTTAATTGCTCTCCTCCTATTGGACTTGAGCGGTTATATTGTGATTTATGATATCACAAATTGTAACATTGGTGCTCGTACCTCGAGTCGAACGAGGATTTATTGATTCGTAGTCAATTGATCTATCCATTGATCTATACGAGCATAAAAATGGAGGTGCGTACGAGAGTCGAACTCGTATAGGGAAAATTCCCACTCTTTTGCAGAGAGCTCCGTATCCAATTCCGGTCACCGCACCAATTTGCCAGTAAGTGAACTCTCGCTCTGGCGTGCCATCAATTACGCGTCACTTCCGCGACTCACCGTAAGCTGACTCGAGTGAGTAATACCGAATTTAAAGACGTATTTATGTTTCGTCTGTCACCAGCGGTAAAAATGGTGGTAGTAGTGAGAATCGAACTCACATCGTAGAGCTTATGAGACTCCTGTTCAGCCGTTGAACTATACTACCAAACATCTCTCGTTGGGGTAGTTATTTCCTATAATTATTCCGAACTACTCTAATAGGTTTCGTTCGCCGAGCGTGGTTATCTCGGTGCTACTGCTCCCTGTGGGATTTCGGGCATTCTTGATATAAATACCAAGACCGATCTTACGATCTGAGAGAATTGGAGCGCTCTGAGGGACTCGAACCCTCACTTCAAGTTTGGAAAACTCGATTGCTGAACCGTTAAACAATAAGAGCGCGTAAAATGGTGGGGATACCGAGACTCGAACTCGGATTGAGTTTTACCTCATTTCGCTGTCTAAAAGCGACGCTTTACCAATTTTGCTATATCCCCGAAATAGTGGGGCCTAAGAAGAGATTTGAACTCTTGTGCGGAGAAACTCCGTCCGGTTTACAAAACCGGTGCAATCAACCACTATGCGACTTAGGCGTAAGATGGGAGCGGAAGATGGAATCGAACCACGTCAGTAAGCTTATGAGACTAACCGGGGAGCCAGCACCCCTTCAACCGCTAATGGTACCCCCGACGAGATTTGAACTCGTATAGATAGACTGAAAATCTATTATCCTAAACCGTTAGATGACAGGGGCAAAATGGTGCAAGAGGTGGTAGTTGAAACCACACGAATTAACTGATTAAGAGTCAGTTGCCCGTCCACTGTAGCTTCTCTTGCGTATTTAAATGGTGGACACAGATGGGAATCAAACCCACAACATCCTGAATGCAAATCAGGTGCTCTATCAATTGAGCTACTGGCCCGTATAATACAAGTGGTGGGGATACACAGACTCGAACCGTGACATCTTTCGGATGTAAACCGAAGGTTTTAACCAATTAAACTATATCCCCGAAATAGTGGTGGGTACGGTTGGAATTGAACCAACAATGTTACCTTATAGGAATAGATTTACAGTCTATCGTGACACAACCAGTAGTCACCTCATACCCAGAAATGGTGCTGTCGGTCGGATTCGAACCGACACTTTACGATTTAAAAGAACGCTACTTTACCATTAAGTTACAACAGCATGTATAAATTGTCAAAGATCTTAATATCAATATATAATATATTGACAATATTGCAACTAAAATGGTGGGATAAGTCAGACTTGAACTGACAACACAGAGTGCTTCAAACTCCTGCTCTACATTGGAGCTATTATCCCAAATATAAATTAACATGGCGCCCTATACGAGACTTGAACTCGTAACCTTTCCTTAGACAGAGGACTGCTCTACGTTAGAGCTAATAGGGCTTAGAATGGCTTCTGAGAATGGAGTTGAACCATTATCGAAAACACAGATTAACAGTCTGCCGGCTTACCAGTTAGCCTACTCAGAAACAAATGGCTGGGACCGAGTGAATTGAACACCCATACTGCGAGTCAAAGTCGCGTATAATAACCGTTATATGAGATCCCAAATAGTGGTAGTCAAGGTGGGGTTCGAACCCACTTCCGTTGCGTTATCAACACAATGCTCATCCATATGAGCTTCTTGACTGTAAATATGAATAATTCAATATAAGCGCGGGGATTTGAACCCCGGATCTTTCCGCCCCAAACGGAACGCGATACCAAGCTACGCTACGCTTATATTGAATCATCCTATATCTCGATTAGCGTTATTATAACTCCGACGCTTGAGCGGCTTTAGTAATTTCAAAGATCAAAAATAAACCCCGAGCTTTTTCTTGCTCGGGGTGTGATGGTTTTTTGGTTAGTTAAATAACCTTATCATCACACCTACCGAACTTAGTATTAAATGTATATGCTCCGGACATATCAATACTACATTCATTTCGGAGTGTTGTATGTTTCTGTGACGGTTGCATATTTATTAATTACTTAGACAATAGTATGATGTTTTTTGTTAAAGTCAATAACTTTTTCTAACTATTTTGATATAATTTCTGCGTATTGATTATCGGATGCTAAACTTACTCCTAATATTTTATCAACATGCGGAATTTGATCAGGTACAAATCTACCAAACTTAACAATTATATTAGGGTATTGAGATAATTGATTTATTTGATCAATTATCTCAGATTTATTATATCCGGTATATATTACAATATCTGCATTTGTACTAGATCTAAAATCAGAAATTAATCCAAGTAGAAATTCAAAAGAATCAAAAGCTTCTAAACCCCCGATTACTAAAGCTTTAGTAATCGGGTTTTCATTAAAACGTTTGACTATTGATAATGTATCTACCGTGATAGTGGGTAGACGTGATATTAAACTATTATGACACTTAACTTTAAAATTACATTCCTTCTCACACTTAAAAGTGCATGTAGGAAATGCGATATACATAGATGGTGTCTTATAATTTACAAAATCTTCATCAACAATAGTTTTAACGTGTATCAACATATTACACTAAATCCTTAGTCATCTCAGCATGATCATACCAGCGTCGGGTTGTGAATTCCTTAAATCTATCCTTAGAATATGCTTTAGATGGTACTAGGTACCCCACAATTCGTTGATATGTATCAAATACTGGTTCACCACACTCAGGGCAATTATTACTACCGACGAATCCGTGATGATTTTTACATACGTTAATCTTGGTGTTGAATGCGAAATACATTACACCGCTTTTTGCAATATATTGTAACATTTCCCAGGCACTTTCAGTGTTAGGGAAATTATTTTCAATGTTGATATGTGCGATAGCACCACCAGAGCATTTCTTATCTAAAATAGAACTCAATCTAACCTTTTCATTAATTGAGCACTTTTCAGATAACGGAATCCATTGATTTGAATATATGAACTTACCGGTAGATCCAAACAATAGGTTATCTTTCTGACATAATACGATTGCGCAACGCTCAGCTGGAACAGATTCCACATTAAATGAATAATCTTTTGTGAATGAGTCTTTTACTTCGTTAATCGCATCGAATATCTTACTAGCTAACTCAATACCCTCAGGTGTATAACTCTTATATCCGAATTCATCTGTTTTAATATATCCAAATGATTCTACTACTTCATACAATCCGAGAATACCTACCGTGCAATATTGTTTAGCCATTTCAATACCACCATCAGTATAATTAGGTAGTAGACCCTTTTCAATGTTTCGTTGAATAATATGTCTAATAACATCTAATGTTTTACAACATAGAGTAACTCGCTTCTTTAATATACTAAGATACTTCTTTTCGTCCTTATTAGATTCAAGAGCAACACGCATTAAATTGACAGTATTAACCTTAACAGAACCAATAGATAATGCGGTACCACCGATAGAATTAATAAAAGCGCTTAGTTTTGATGTATCTGATACTAAACGGCAGCAGTTTGATAGAGATGTTACATCTTCACTAATAAAGAAATTACTATCATTCCATGTAGTATTATGATCACTACACCATTTAGCAAATTCTTCATCTACGAATTTACCATCTCTATACAGTAGTGAATAAGTTAATACAGGGAAAGTAAATAGATTTTCTTTACGGATATTAGATACCACTTCCATGAAAATCTTTTGATGTGTAATAATGTTTTCAATCTCATCAATTACATACGTACCGTCGGGGTATTGAACGCCACCAAATAATGACTGTAGGTAATTACGATCAAAAATTGTCATATTTACGAATGCAGTTTGATCTACCCGCATGAATGGTTGATTCAATCGGTATACTAATTTCTGGAATATTTGACGGACATAATAATCCTTATCTTTAATAATATGTCCTGTTTCACAGTCCTTTTTCCAGAAATAATATGTCCAGATTAATACATTTGCGATGCCCACCGCACCGCTAGATCTATTTGATGTATAACTGATATACTCAATAACATCATCAATAAATGTGGTTAGATGTTTAGGTGCTTTAGCATTGTATTTACCTAAGAAGAATAAACCTTCAGTTGCTAGTCGAGTTAAATCGTATGAATAGCAATATGGCATGAATGTCGATGTGTGAGAGTCATGTAGGTACATAGCCCCAGTATATTCAGCTTCAAGCCAATCCTTTGCTGTTTTTAGTCCATACTTCTTCTTAAGTTCATAGAATATCTTATTAAATGCAAAAAGTTTATCGTGTGATTTTCCCTTTTCAGATAATAAACTTCTAATATCTCTCGTGGAAGCATTTGCATTAGAATCAATAGTTGCATCTGCAACACTCTTATCGATAAAACCATCAATAAAATCTGAGAAATTTAGTTGAGAATCATGAAAGCCGTTAAGCAATTCAAAATCTTCACCATATTCGCTTGAAATCTTATGATATGCGCTTTCGAAATCTTTTTTAACTTTTACTGTAGTAATCATAGTGAATTTACAAAATTAATAGCATCTACAAAACCCATGCGTCGATCATTATAATCAAGTACAGGAGATTCTGTAATACCTAATTGTATCATTTCATCTACATTAGTAAATGTAGTGAACTCGATATTTTTTGACTTTAATTTACTCTCTAATACCCGACATTTTGGGCAATGGGTAGTATATAATATAATCATAATATATAGAAAAATATACTAGCATATTAAATGCTAGTATGTTACTTACGTCAATAATTTTTATTAGCTATTTAGTGTATGAATGTCTGGACGATTACGATATAAACCATTGTGATCTAACCCGTAACCAATAACAAAATTATTAGGTATATTAAACCCAACGAAAGTAGCTTCAAATGGTACTTTCCTACATTCCTTCTTATCTAATAAAACACAAGTCTTAAGTGATCTTGGTTTCATATTAGATATTACATTAGTAATATTATGTAGTGTCAATCCGGTGTCTAATATATCATCTACTAATAATATATCAGTATTTTCGATATTATCAATATGATTAAGATTGTTAATCGCTAATACTCCAGTGCTCGTAGTACCTTTATAACTAGACGCTTTAATACTATCTAGATATATATAGCCGTTTAATTGCCGTATTAAATCGGCAGTAAACACTATAGATCCATTAAGAATACTGATAACGGTTAATGGGTGTGTAAGATCTCGAGAGTTATCAATTTCTTTTGCTAATTCAATAACTCTCTGCTGTATTTGGTTTTTATCTATTAAAATCATTGAGTATTTGCAAGAGCAATAATAGCTGCATAGCAGTTAATTTCTGGATCCATAACAGTAGTATGTCTAAACATATGTTCTGCTAATATGATCATAAATTTACGTTTACGTTCTTTATGTTGTGATAAATTTGTATCAATATCTACAGCATTGAACATATCTTTGAGTAATCCGTGATAATCTTTATTATATACCGTATCGTTTTCAATAATATATCTACGTATAGCGGTTACATCCTCACCAGATATTACCTTACTGAGTACACCCTGCGCGAAATCTAACCCAGCATTTAATTGCTGAATGTTAAGCTTTCCGTCTATTATACTCTTAGCTACGACATTAATAATTTTTCTGATGTCAGGATATACATTCCTAATGAGAGTTATTAGGTTAATCTTTTGATCAGTATTTACAGAAATCTTTTCACTTACTAATATTTCGCTTATACGCTTAATACAGCCTTCAATAGATGGTATAATATCATAATCCTGACATCTACTTTGTATAGCTTGAATGATTTTATATCGATAATTAGCGGTTAAAATGAATCGTACATTGTTGGAATATTCTTCCATACAATTACGTAAAGCTTGTTGAGCTTGAATTGATAACCCGTCCGCTTCATCCAGAATAATAACTTTGAGCTTACCATCAATACTCTTAGTGGTAGCAAAACTCATTATCTTAGTACGAATAGTATCAATACCGTTTTCATCTGATGCGTTAATGTATAGATATGTACAATCAAGAATATCAGTAACTATAATCTTAGCAAGAGATGTTTTACCCTGACCGGGCGGACTTACAAACAATAAATGGGGTATAGTTTGTTGAGATCTAAACTCTTCAAACTTCTCTTTTATGGTATCTGATAGTATAATCTCCCTGAGTACTTTCGGTCTATATTTCTCTACCCACAGATTTGAAAATATATCCATATTTATTATCGACCCGAATTACCGAAACCGGCTGCACCACGATTAGTTTCTTCTATTGTATCACTCCAGCCTACACTAGGTTTGATGAGTGGGAAGAATGCAAGTTGAGCAATTCTATCACCCTTTTGTACTTGATAGTCCTTATCTGAGAAATTATATAGTTTGATACCTAAATCGCCTCTATATGGGTTATCTATAACACCTAAATGAGGTTGAATACCGTGTTTAAATCCCATACCACTTCTAGGTAATACAATAAACCAGATGTTTGGTGTTACACTAGCAACGGTTAATCCGGTCGGAACTATAGCAGATCCGTTTGCGGGGATAAAAACATCTTCAACTGCAGTAACATCTAGTCCGGTGTCTTCATCTCTCTTACTACCCGGTAATACTGCATCTGGATGAGTTTTCTTAAATTGAATACTATATTCTGATTCAAATGTATCGAAACAAGCTGATAATGACATATTTGTAAGTTATTAAATGTACAGGATATATTATATGTTATATGCTTGTAAATTCTACTATATCATCTAAATATTTGATATGGCTGATGATTTTCCGTCTTTACAAGTTGATGACTTATTGAATCAATTACGTACAACTCCCCCAGATTTTATCGTTAAGAGTGATAGTAGTAATAATTCTATACTAGAATCATTATCAACTGAACCTGTAAAAGAGGAGGATCTTGGTGATTATATTATCAAGAAGACGACAACCTTAGTGGATCAGACAATGTCTGCTTTTAAAGATATAAAAAATATAGCGGTAGCGTCTAATGACCCAGATACAATATCAGCATTAGCTGATTTAGTAAAAGCTGCTAATTCTGCTATAGATAGCTTAAATAAAATCAATATGCAGAATAAAAAACTAAAATCTGCAAAAGAAGTTGCTGCTATATATGCTGCAGCAAAAGCTAAAGAAGATAAACCACCTTCCAGTACGAATATTATTACAATCGGTTCCAGAGAGGAAGTATTGAAAATATTAGATCAAGCTAAACAAAAATCTTCAGCAATTGATGCTGAATATACGGAACAAACACTATCTACTTAACGTACTTAGGATTTTTAACGAATACAACATTTACTAGATGGGTAATACAACCGTCATTGTAGAATACACTATTAACTATAGATTTCACGGTATCCCAATCCCCACCTGCTAATCCACAAGATAGGTTATATGGTAACCCGACTAATATTGAATTAGTATCTAGTGTTGTATTATCTGTAGTTTTTGATAGTGCAAAACTCTTTACTTTTTGTAGTGCATCATTTAATGCATCATAACTAACAAATCTACCATTAGAACCATAACTTGCCTGTGTATACATATTGATAATATGCTTACCTGTTTGTATATCACTGCATATAGAAATATTACCTAGAGTGTTCACTCCATTCTCACTAGCATTAGTATCTACCTTGTATACATCGGGGTATCGTTGTTTGATTTGTAGAGCTATACCGGCTCCCATCGTATTTCTGCAATTACAACTATGAGCTATAATATCTATACCTTGTGGAAAATCAAGCAAATCTCCTGTTATGGTATTAATCATAATGTAATACAATAAAGTATCTTACACAGTATATGTAGTATTTGATCTTCATGAGAATTAATGTGTCTATCACATTTTATCATATCTATCACATAATGACATAGTAATTCTACGAATGCATATATTACATTACCTGTAATTAACTATACTACACCTGCATGTATAAGTGAATGTGACAATAACCAATATCGCCAATTAGGAGATTGTATATTATCTCTAGGTATGTTAGGGTTTTTTACCTTTAGCCATTGCATCTGACTGTAATGCAAAATCAGCAACCGCATGACCAATAATTAGCTTAAACAGTAGTTCCATAATTAGTGGGGGTTATGTTCTGTATCTGTATTTTATCTTTACAATCTTTACAATCTACTATAACTTTAGTGTTGAAACTCTCCGTATTTTTCTTACTCCAATCAATATCATCATAATTATTACGAAATTGATTGGAGTAGTTATTTCTGGGTCTGTCACCTTTACCGTTCATATGTCGTGTAAGCTAAACGTACTCGTTCCCAATGCAATGCTCTCTATCACAATCCATACCTAGTGGATAATAACTTTTACTCATATTTTTATCCGCCCGTGCTATATTATCTTTTATGAATAATTCATCAAGTTCAGTTTGAATTTGTTTCTGGGTGTGTGGGGTGAGTAGTGAGTAGTGGCCACGCTTTAACTAGATCATCAGCGAAACAACAAGAATGTATCGTCATACGGCCGACGAAATACCTAAACGACCAAAACACTAATTCATCCACACCACCCTGAAAACACTTAGATAGAAGCACATCTTTATTTTTCATGTTAAATTAATAGTGTATTTATTAAAGGCTATACTACGATCACCAACTAATTTATAACCAATCTTTCTAGCTGTAGTTGCTATGATTTCAACTGTAGTACCCGGTACTTTCTTAACCATAGCTTTTTGTGCATTACGAAGTGTAGGATTATATCCCTTACTATGAGCTTTCATGATATATCCCTTAAGTAATGAATTTAGGTTATAAATCTTAGGTTTAGTGGTTGGTGAGTGGAGTTTTGATAAATTATTAACTACCGTCGGTTTATATCCAATCGTATCTACTACTATAGTGTATGGTGTTAAATGTTCACTATTACAAAACCTAATACCCGCTGAATCGGTAATATTAATCTTTAATACGAATTCAAGATTCATAAGAAATTCAATACGATCTAAATCATCTAATTTTGATCCAAAATCAGTATGAATTGTAATATTACTCTTAGATATACCTGTAGCATCCTCAATTATAGATAACACTTCATCATATTTAGAATATGAAGTAACATCGATTAATTGCGATACTAGCTTATATTCATACCATGAATTAGCACCATAGTTAGTATGTAATCTACGTGTAAGATTACCATTCATGTATAGTGATTCAATGACCTTTTTAACTGTTGAGTGTGAAACATTTTGAGTGTTTACATTATCAACTTTAAGCGAATCATTTTGAAATTCGGTTATAGTATATAGCTTATTATTTACATCATCTCTTATTGCTTGTGTAACATCATAAGCGGAAAATACGCTATTTGCAAAGTCTGTGTTAATAATATCCGTAACAGCTTGAATTAGTGGTTTCATAAATGATATGTGCTATATGATAGGTGTGAATCATTATATTTCAACAATATAATTACTCAAATTCTACTAAATATGTGAGATCAAATTGGTTTTCATTATATACAATCATTTCATTATTGATCACACCTGATACTCCAGCTTTAGCAAATGTAGAATTATATCCACTTTTAGGGTATGATCCGTAATAATTAACAGGAGTAAAAGCATTACCCATTGCAACATTACAAAGGAACATAAAACAGTTCGTTTCATACTTACCGTCCCAATATCCATACGAGTAGTTTAAAGATTTAGTACTCTGATCACTGAAATAGCATCCATGACCATATAGTTTACCGGCGATGGTCGCGGTATTAGGTGGTGTCACTTTAAGTCCACCCTTAAGGATTGATAATATATTAGCCTTTTTAGTACCGTGCCACAATTCTTGTATATTACCAATACTTTTACCTGTATTAAACCTCGATCTTACAGTTTCAATATGTACTGTATAAATTTCCTTGATATGTAACCTATGAGATGAGTGGCTAGATTTCTTAGTACTATCAAATTTTCGTTGAATCCTATTGCGCTCATTAACATCAGTACAGATATCCATTTCAACATTAAATACTGGGGGTGTATTAGCCGTTAATGTGGGTACACCGGTTGTAGTGGGTTGTTGAGATGCTTGATAACTAGATTGTAGTGAATCAAGAATATCATTCTGTTTGATCAATAGTTCATCACTACCAAAAATCTTACGAATATCAAACTTCATGCCAATATCTTGAGGTATGATTCTCAAATACTGAGAGATGTCTGATTTAACATCATCTAAATTACGAGCTTTTTTAATCTTTGCTAGTATATCGCGAGCCTCATCAATACCGGTAGGTGTAACAATACCCAGCGGTGTAGTAAATAAACCAGTATTTGCATTATACTGAATTTGTGTAGATGAGGTGATCTGGTGGATGTTAGCTTTGATTAACCTATCAATCAGCTTATCAAGTACTGGTGTCTTTGTTCGTATCTCTTTTTTAGCTATGACACTAACATCAGATATAACACTAACACTTGGTGTATTAGATGAAACCGTCTTGAGGTGTGTATACCCCTTACGAAGTTTTTCTTTTTCTTTTGTATCGAGAAAATGTTGACCCGCAGATGGATGTTTTTTAGATTGTGAAGCTTTACCTACACGACCCCACTCTACGATCACATCATTATTATCATATAGTGTACCGGTCCAATACTTATTGTTATTAGCATCGACATCACACATGATGAGCCGTACGGTATTGATTATATTAGGCATGATATTAGATTCTGAAGGTTTTGTTATACTGTACGGTGATTATTTGAGTCATACCGTTCAAACCGTTCACAGCATTAAAGATTTGATCTGTATTGTATCTACCACTAAAGTGCGCGGCAACCATACGCTTAACATTGTATCTATTACACAAATCATATGACTCTTGCAGTGTATAATGTTTATCTCCCTTACGATCTTTATGATTAATAAAGGTACAATCCATTACTACATATTCAGCATCTTTAATATCATCACCATTAATCTTATATGCATCAAGCGCATATGCAAAAATGGTGGCTTTATATGCTTCCATTATATAAGCTTTAGATACAATACCAGACTTAAGTAGTTCGGGTACGTTCCGACCTATATATTCTGGTCGTAGCTTATTCCGAGTTTCAACAATTCGGTAACCTAGAGATAATACATTTTGTTGATGATGTGTTGTAAATGTCTCAATGTGAATTAATCCGTTAGTTCCGGGTATATTTATATTAGTACCACTTTTAACCGGAACCCATTGTAATTCAAAATTTAATCCACCTCGTATAGTATACTGATTGACGATAAAGATCTTAATAGATTCAACCAATACATCTCCATCCGGATAGTAAATGGTTAGTGGTTTATTCTTATCACCTCTCGCGGAATTACGAGACCATACTAATGATGGTAAACCTAAAATATGATCACCATGACCATGAGAAATACAAACCCGCTCCACACCAAAAATATGATTACCTTGATATGTTGCAAAACCTTCACCACAATCAAACAATGTTCTGGTTGGAATATGATAACACCAGGTGGAATACATTGCTTTTGATTGAATCTCAATGGTTGTATTATTCATGTATGAAATTATGATGCATAGTAACTAACATGCAATAAAAAACCCCCGATTAATAAATCGGGGGTTTTTACTATTAGTTTATTACTTTACTATTCGAACATCTGACAAACTACTATAATTATGATCTAATATATATCCTGCATCATAAAGTATATCACGTATATCACCTACTGATACACCTTTAACGGCTTTTTGTGCATTACGAATGGTAGGAAAGATTCCTAACTTCAACCTACCATTAACATACTTGATAAGTTTTACTTTAACATCTTCTGTTTTAAGTTTTTGTGTACCACCAATTTCAACATTACTAACTTTATTAACCTTCTTGGTGTTTTTAACAGGTGGTGCCCAAGTATCGAGGTTGATAATTTCTGTATGTGGTGGTATGCTATTATCACTCCAACCAATATCTCGAACTACTTTCATTTTACAGCATCTACCTTTAGAATTTTCATATGTAGTCGGGATAGATACTACATCCATAGGATCTACTTCAACTAAAAATCTCTTAGATGATTTATCGCCACCGAAATGGTAGTTATAGTAGTTAATAGATGCAAAATATAAACCTCTACCAGAACATACACCCCTACTACTATCTACCTTCTCTCTATCCATTTCTACACATTTACCCACTTCATACAAAATAGTACCGGAATGGTGATCATAACCATCTGATCGTGTTACTTTATATGCAAGAAATGTACCATTGGTGGTAATCGGTAGATCATTAACCGCAATAAAATCTAGTAATCCAGATTGAATAATATTATCCGGATTTCTTGCAATCTTATTCAATAGATTATAATATGCGGTAATATCATATCCGCTATAAAACCAGTCAGCAATTTTCTTAGTTAGTTTATTATTAAACGTTAACTTACCAACCGTAATATTACCATTATTATCAACCTTAAGTTTCGGTATTTTACTGTTTTTAGATTTCTTATTAAATTCTTTAACTATCTTCTTTGTTGCTGTCTTAATGTATCCATATTCACCTAATAATGATTCAATACCAGATGGTGTACCAGTCTTTACAGAATTATATATCTTTTCATATCCGGGATCTGATTTTAATATTTGATATGATTTACCATTAAGAGTTACTACTAACTGCTTAGGTGTAGATATGTAGCTAATTTTTAATTTTTTCATGGTTGGTGATTATGATACTACTAAATTATGATTGTTCAAGTGTTTGTTTTACTTTTCGATAATCATTTACAGCATGTATGTATTCATTGATATGATTAATGTTAGATATAAGACATTCCGATATAGTATTGACACTTATATATTTACTAATATTCGATACTAATGGGTATTTAGTAATGAAAGATGATAGTAAGTCTTTATATCTATCTTCCCTTGATTTAAATTGCGGTACATGGAACGCTGTATTTATGGCGTCTAATAAAAAATTCTTATTATATGTATTACTGCTGTCTGTAGTTACGACTAATATACTATGTTCTATTTCTTTAATAGTACTACGTATAATATTCTTTAAGTCTTCATGAATATCCCCATTACTAATCTCATTAAGTTTATCAATGATTTGTTTATTGGTTTCGATATTACTAATACCAAACGTAAAGGTAGGTACGTTATCAGCTATAGCTTGTAGAATATGGGTATTATTAGTTACAAATGTTTGTACGTAATTATCAATAGTAATTAATTTACTATTAGATTTTAGTATCTTCGTAAATAATCTATTAGGTACATAATATATTTTAGCGTCTGTTTTTAGTTGTTCGCATATAACTCTAACTAATCTTTCAACATCACAGACACTTAAATTGTCACATATAGTATTTCCATGGTGAGTGGGTATGATTATACCACCCCATTCTGTATACGGATCTGTGGTATTGATTTCTGTATATGTTACATTGTTTGTAGCTGCAGAATATTTAAGAATTATTGATTCATATACCTGTGCTGTTTTAATCTTTTTGGTCGGTTCAGTGGGTATTACATCCTCCCACTTCTTCATATAAAGTGTGGGATTGAATCCAAATACTTGTATGAAATGATTGAGACCTAATTCAGTAAATGCATAATATCTACCGGGTGCTATAGTACGAGCTTTTTTAAGTTCGGGTGTTTTTTTAAGGTCGTTTTGATTGGTGATGATATAATAACTATTAGAGATGTTTTCCCAATTAAAATTCATAGATCTGTATTCATTAGATCTTCTGTAATCAGAAGATATATGATACATACAAGCCTCAAACTGTTGCTTACCTTGTTCGATCTCCCTATATTTTAGTTTACCGGTAACAGGATCTCTCTCACCAACTATTTCTGGATCTAAATAACCATTTTTATCGGGTACTGCGGTTGAGGGTATGATAGGTGTATATTTGGATATAGTACTGAAGTGATCAAATAAACACGGTACAGTAACTGTTAGTTTAGTGTTAGGTTCTGTATACTTAATGTTGATATCTGAATCACAATCAATAATTTTACATACAGATTTATAATAAGCTGCAACATCTACTAAATCCTTACACTTATTAACATTATCTTGAATAATCTGATATGCTTCATTATATGCTACATCAACAAGTTGATTAATAAATGCAGTAGTCTCCTTTGTATACTCAACAGCTTCTCTACTTGCATTGATAGTTATAGAGCCTATCGGTACATTAAATATAATATGGTTATATTTAAGAAACTTATGAGTGTGATCTATCGGATATTTTACAATACCCATCTTAATATAAGAAAAGGATAATGAATCCTTACATTTATAACAAATCCAATTTGTACCTTCAAAGTATTTTACGGGTGGTTTGAAGTATTCAGATGTATCATAAACATACGGAATATTAATATCATTAATATTCGTTACATTGAATTGAACATCATCTACACCATATATGAATCGTCTCAGTTCATAGCATAAATCTCTCCACATTTCTCGTGGAACATTAATAGATATAGCAATACCGTTAGGCTCTGTGGTGTTAGATTGAGATAGTGTAGCAATTTTACCACACTTTGTCTCATCAATATAACATAAATATTCAGTACGTGTACCATCTAGATATGATGTAACATTAAATGAGTCAGTAACACAAAAACCTACTAAGCGTCCGATACCCATCATACCGACAAACTTATTTGATATCGACCTAGTAGATTTACCTACTTTAGTGTATATATTACGGATTTTATCATCAGACATGCCAGTACCGTAATCACGAATAGTAAACGTAGAGTTGTTAGTATCCGTTGGTAGTGTGTAATCTATACATTTATTCCTAACATCTAACTCAGAACCGCCATTATTGATAGCAAGCTCAACCATAGCATCATATGCATTAGAAGAAATCTCACGGATGAAACTACCAAGCTTATTTGAGTATAGTTTATTACGTATGATCTCAAGTATTAATGATACATCTTCTGTATCAATACCGAACGTATTTTCATCGAAGTCACCAGACCTCTCGATGGTTATTGATGAGTCGTTTCTAATCATACAATTATCCTTCCATTACTGCTTCCATACTGTCCGCAAAATTAAAAATGATGTTTGCGTCATTATGGCCTTCAGTATTATTCCATCGTAAATTTACAATAGATGAAACACCACCATTAAAACCGATGTATACCTCACATCGAGGTTGACGTTTATATGTATCAGTAAACCAATCCATAATCTTAGTATACACGGAATATGATTTCCGGAGCTTAGGATCTTTTTCAAAAGTTACAAACGTAAGATAGTTCATTAGTCAAAAGTATTAATTTTAGGGGTTAAATGCAATATAAAATACAGAAAAATACATAAGACACATGAAAAATACGTGTGTCTCAATAAAAATATGAGTATTATTGTAGTTAGGTTGTATACTGAATGCCAGTGAGATTATGGAAAATACTAGAATACTTGAATAGACATCAGATCACTGTTCATTTTTATGTGAGTCACAAATTAATTCATGTAACTCTCTATTCCAACCACATCGGTATTCTATATCTTCATCTGTAGATGAAACAGCATTATGAACATCAATCAAATCTTTATGATATGTTCGATGTGTAGTACCATCCTGTAAATTAGTAGTTTCTACTGCAAATGGATATTCTGAGATATCAGGTAATGAAATCATTTTTTAATATTAATGGGGAATTTAAAACGGGAAGTAAGATTGCTAGTACCGGTAGTAGTTGGTCCTTTATATGACGCAGTTAAATCCTTAACTACAGTATTTGACGTTTTTGTTTTATGCAGTCTTTGGGTTATCATAACAAAATTATTGATTGTTTAGTTTCCATTTAGCATTTGACCCTCTCCCGTCTTTAACGAGTATATTGTCAACATTAGTTAGAATTCTCAAATAGTGTTGTACTCTCCAGCTATCGTTGATAGCCGCATGTAATTCACCAAGCGTAGCGGTTTTATGCTCTGTAATATATTGAATAATTTGATCGCGCTCTTTATCACCGCGTTTAGTTGCTTGATTCATTTTGTTAGACTCTTCAACTTGAATTACTTTCTCAAAATTAAATCCGGTTTCTGTCATTTCAAACTTAATTTCACCGCAACGACCGAATCTATTTTTATATACACGAACAGTTTTAATAGTATCTACATCTTCATCTGTCTCAATTTCCATATTCATATCAACTGTATGTGGTACAAGTGTGCCACCTTTTGCTGTACCTACGGATGTAAGATGTTGAATAATACCCAATACGCATTCTTCTTTTTGTGCTGTAGCAACCAGCTTTTTAATTGCGTATTTTTGTAGTGCTAACGGTTTAGTAATATGACGACATGTAAGGAATTGAAATGAATCGATAATTAATACATCTAAAAATTTCATCATTCCGCATAACTCATCAACATCAGTCATGTTAGCAATCTGAACTTTAGTTAAACCTAGACGTTTAGCGTTATAAGCAATCTGATAGATGTTCTCTTCACCGCTAGCATATCCGGTTAATTTACCATTAAGTTGTAATGATTCTAACATCTGTAACAGGTACGTAGTTTTACCAGTACCAGCCTTACCTGTTACAGTGAAGGACGAACCAGGTAAAAATCCTTGACCTCCTAGTAACTCATCAAACAATTTAATACCGGTCGTAAAACGCTGATAAAAAACAGGAGGTATTTCGATTAGACCTACTTGTTTAAAACCTGTTTGCGTAAACTGAAGAGTTGTTTCTAATGTATCGTTAGACATTGATCAGTAAAGTAAAACTCTTGAGTTAATATGCAATAAAAAAGTAGGATTATTTGAAGTATAATTGGTGGTTGAGATTAATCAACTTTATGTTTTTAGTTGAATACTATGTGATATATGGGATAATGATTCATACATTTCATAAATATATGACAATTAATGAAGCTCAAACAATATCCGCACTCGCACGTAATGCTAACGGTTGTAAATTCGCCTCTGTTTTATACCGCTCTGTCGACACCAGAGAGCTTGCTCGCTATTCTCTACTCATTGGTGTTAGTTATGAAAATGCTGTAGATCGAGATCTTGAATTCTTATATAGGTTAAAAAAATATAAACCGTATGGAGATGCAAATACTCCAGCAGCACTAGTACATATTCAAGCCGTTGATGAATTAATTAATGGGCTTGAGCGTTCTAAGAGTAAATTTAATCAAACATCGAATGCCGCAGACATCTATACTAATATCTGTAATGGTATTAAGAAGCATAAGGAAACGGGTGTATTCTATTTATGGGGGTTTGTACAACAGAAAACGGTTATTAACCCATCTACGGTACCATCTAAGTCAGTACAATCTAAACCCCTCACTATTGAAAAAAATAGAATACGTAGTAAACTTCATACAGACTCGTATCGACAATTTAAGATTGATAATATTGGTACGGTCAAAATTAACAATCAAACACTAGTATTAGAATAACATTATGGCATTAACTAAAGATGATGTATTAGAAGCTCTACAGACCGCTAACATTGATCCTGCTAAGGTGCGAGACGTGGTAGAGAAGCTTAATCAGATTGAGGAAGAGAAGAAGGAAGAGAAAGCTGAAAATAAGACACCCAAACAAAAGACTCAGCATGTATTGTTTGTTATGGATGACGGTACACTTACCGGTAAAGAATTAATCGGTTATGCTGTTCAGATTCCATCTGATAGATCACCATCTACAGCTTATGGTAGTTTTGTGGATTGCGTTCGAGGTTATAACAATGGAGCAAGAAAAGCAAAGAAACATCCCATTACTAAAGTGGGTGATGGTATGATTACGCTTCGTGGTAAGTGGCTTAAGGATGCTAAACTCAGCATTAAGACAAAAGAAGCGGTATTAGTGATGCCTGTAAAGAATGATATTGATAATCCCACTAAGGAAGTTGTAACTAATGACTAATTGGGTAAGTACTTAATATGCCCAAAACTAGTTATGTTGATATTAAGAGTAAGTTACATAGTATATTAGATTCGATTAAATCAATACCCGACTATGAAGATAAGAAGGCTGCTACTATTAGTGGTATAAACGATCTTAATATCAACGAAAATGATAAAAAGCGAATGTTAATGATAGTTAGATATCAGTGTCCGAATAGCTTTAAGCTTACCACGTATTTATATAATGCTATGCTTAAATTTGAGGGATTAGGTGTAAAGTAATATGGATGTATTTGTAATAAATACATTACCAGATAAATCAGTTGAAGCATTAACGGATACATTCTCTAATTTAGGGAATGTATCCGTTGTTTCACCATATAGGGGTAGTCAGATAGATGAAGCTTTTCCGCTAACTCATATATATAACGATAATAATGGAAAGCTGGATTCTACTGGTGTAAATGTTCAACATTTGACTGCAATTGAAAAAATTGTACAGCGGGGCGTCGGTGGTATTATTATCTTAGATACTGTTAGAGTAACTGATGTACGTTTTGTTACTACATACCCAATACCGAAGAATGCTGATATGTGTATATACACTTCACCAGGTGTACAGATAAATGGTATCGTTTTAAGTGGATCTAAATGGGTATTATTAGATAGTGATGATTCAATTTTTAACAATGTGTGTAATTCATATTATATAACACCATCTGGTGCTAAAAAGATATATAGTATGAGAAATGAAATCCTAAGCACAGGTAAATCATTCGGTGAGTTTATACAATCAGTGTCTAATCATCTAGCTACAGATCGTATTATTACATATATGAGCTTTGATGCAGTGGTTACAAAACCAAAATATAGATAAAAAAATCCCAACCATGTGGTTGGGATTTTTTAGTTATAGAATCGACGACCCTAAAACCCGGTCGCTTTAGCGCTGGGATACAGAGTCGCAAGGGCGTTTGAAGAAAATTTTCAAAAAATGTAAGAAATTTTACGAAATAAGTTGAAAATTTCTAAAATTTAGTGTAAATAATTCCGTGGTCCTTAAAGCCTACAAATATCGAATTTATCCAACCGAGTCTCAGAAAGTTCTACTTTCCAAGACTTTTGGTTGTGTTCGATATGTTTATAATCGAGGCTTACATTTGAAAACTTCAGTTTATCAAACTGAAAAGAAAGGTCTTTCCGTTTTTGAAATCATGAATCAAATGGCTAAATGGAAGGAAACTGAGGAAGCGAAATGGTTGAAAGAAGTTAATAGTCAATCACTTCAAATGAGTTTGAGAAACTTAGATATGGCTTTTACTAGGTTTTTTAAAGAGAAAGGGGGGTTTCCTAAGTTCAAAAGTAAATATGACGGGCAATCTTTTGCAAACCCCCAAGGTACAAAAGTTGATTGGGATAAGTCATTAGTTTCGATTCCAAAATTTAAAAAAGGAATTAAAGCGGTTTTTCATCGTCAATTTGAGGGAAAAATCAAATCTTCAACAGTTTCAAGAACACCTACGGGAAATTTTTTCATTTCAATTTTAGTCGAGGAAAACGTTGATCTACCTAAACTTCCAGAAAAAGACGAAAATAAATGTATTGGAATTGACCTCGGTCTAAAAGACTTCGCAATCCTGTCTGACGGAACGAAGATCAAAAATCCGAAACATCTCAAAAGTAATCTAAAAAGATTGGCAAAAGCTCAACGTAAGTTAGCTAAAAAGAAGAAGTTATCAAAGAATCGAGAAAAACAAAAAAGAAAAGTAGCAAAAATTCATGAAAAAGTAGCAAATTGTAGGAAAGATTTTCTTCATAAAACAACTGCTAGTTTAACCAAAAACCAAAGTTACACTAGTATAGCTGTCGAAGATTTAAACGTAAGTGGAATGTTAAAAAATCAAAAATTATCTAGGTCAATTTCAGATGTAGGTTGGGGGGCTTTTAAACAGTTTCTCTCTTACAAATGTAATTGGTATGGAAAAAATCTGATTGAAATCGGAAGGTTTGAACCGAGTTCAAGGCTTTGTGATTGTGGATATTACAATCATGAGTTGACTTTGAAAGATCGGGTCTGGACTTGCCCGATTTGTAAGAAAACTCACGATAGAGATGTTCTCGCGGCGAACAACATTAAAAGGTTCGCTTTCAGAGAACAAAACACGTATAAAGAAGAATTTTTACCGCCGGAACAGCGGGATTTCAAGCCTGTGGAGAAAAACATTGGTTTTTCTGTGAAGCAGGAAGCCACAGCCCTTTAGGGCTGTGGTAGTTCACGTAATGTAAGATATACAGTAACACCACCAGATATAAACGATAGTACACATAATACTAATGTAACCATAATAAGATTACTTACATCTAACTTTACACGACAAATGTGTTGATTTATGTCTAATGAGTTATTATTATGGTCTTTGTTAAATTCAACATATGAAAAAGTCCAATAAGTCGTTCGATCTCACTGTTACCAAGGATGGTACTACTAATAACCAATCAGTTGGTACGCGATCCGGTGTCGCGAATTTTATTCGTGAACTACTGGGGGGTGTTCAATCTGGTAGTGTTAATATCAACATTGAGGTTAAGGATGTCCCGGTATCAGTCACTCCGACCGATACTCCACCGTCTGCTTAATATAATCAAAGACCTGGGGTATATTAATATCCCAGGTCTTTTTTTTTTTTTTGGTGTGCTGCAGCTGCAGCTAAGGAATCGTCCGGCTACACGGAAGCTGATTTCTTCATTCAGCTTAAGACTGATACTGCGTTCGATTCAATTGATGCTAATTATAATGCAGCTCTTGCATCTCTCGATACCGCCCTTCTTGATGCTCCTACTAATCAAACCAAGTAACAAATGAATATGATTAAACTTATCCTAACTGTACTACTTACTTTTAGTGCAGTAAATGCCCAACCCACATTTATTCGTGGTGATCTAAATATTCGTTATAATACTCGTAGTATCGACGGTGAGGTAGAAGAGGGTGTTGATGATGTATATACTATGAATATTGTTGTATCTAATAGTGCTCAATTTCGTGGTACTATTATGTATCGACCATACATCAAGAATACATTCTCTAACCAAGAAGGGTCAGCTACATTTAATCTTAATTTAGATGTTGTTAACCCTAATAACCCTACTCAATCTCGTAATATTGGTATGATGACAGGTAAGGTACCTATCGATTATGATAACATTTATGATTACTCTAATGGGGATGTTCAAGTTAGTATCTTCTCTATGGGTACTGCTAAGGGGTTTGATAGTAAATATCGAGGTACTACTGCAGGTAAAGCTCCAGTTGATACCGGATTAATGTCTAATATTCGAAAGAAGATTTCTGATAGGATTAATATCTCTAAATCTGTAGGCGGTAAATCAGTTACTATTGCTGTTACTAAATACGACAAGATGGAATTTGTTAATCATATTATTGCTGCAGGTCCGGTACAAATCTATTCTGAAGTTACGGTTAATGGATGTATGTTGTATGATTATGAGAGGTCTGCTTGGTATCTACAAGACATGTCAGTGACATATCCAGTTGATGGTCGAATGATGATTGATAAGATTTCTGGTAATATTCGATGGAATTCAACTGAAAATAAGTATGAGTTTGATGTTAGAGTGAATGAACCCCCAATGACTGAAGCCTCGGTATTTTCAGGTCCGGCTGATGAATCTGCATTTTTCACTGTAGATAATACTATTGCATCTTTAACTGGAGATATGAAGTATCAAGATACCACCGTGAATAACATCGTAACCGGCTCATCAGTTAAGATTGATCTGGTGGGTAATAAGTTAACAAAGCATCAGACTATGTACTTGGCTAAGTTGTTACTGATTAGTAATATCGTACCGCTTAACGCTGATTAATACTACTCTAAAACCACCACATAATGTGGTGGTTTTTTATTGCGCTTATTAATATTCAATATACATTCAATTTATGCCTAATTTTACAAGACTAGTTGATATTGCAAGGGCTATTAAACTCGAAAAACAGAGTGGTAGGAGTTTTCATGTAGCATTTGCATTAAGACATAGAAAGATTGTCGAAATTGGTGTAAACAACCTAAAAAAGTGTAGTCCTGCATCATTAAAATATAAACCATACAATGATTGGCATAGACCGGATTATAAAGCTCGAATTCACGCAGAAATGGATTGTATTGGTAGGTTAAACAGATTAGATATAGATCATAAAAAGATCATTATTGTATCTATTCGTATAGATAATAATGGTAGGGTTTCTTGTGGTAAGCCGTGTCCAAACTGTTCATATCAACTGGGTTTAGCAGGATACACTAAAGTCTTTTATTCAGATTCTAACGGTCAATTTAACAAACTATAACATGTTTAACATAGGTAATCATATTAGAGATTGTACACGACCGGTAATTACCGGTCATATATTCTGTAAAATACAAACAGAATCAAGAAAATGGAATCCAATCACAAAGAAGCCTGATGGAGAATTAGTAACTAAGGTTTCGTATATTGTGATTAGTAAAGCCACTAATCATTCATTTGAAATCGAACATAAAAATGCGGAGCTATTATGATTAAGAGGTTATGGATTAAGTTAAAGATGATTTCAGCTACTATTAACTATATAATAGTAGCTGAATTAGGTACTCGTGCGGAATATGAATCGTATGAGTCACTATATAAAGTTTACATGCATTCATTGTATAATGAATTAAAAGCATCTAAGTAAACATATATGAATAAAGATCAGCAACATTTAGAGCGTGCATATAGTAAAATTTTATCAGAATCTGTTAATTTAGATGATATGTCACCGATTGATTTGGATGATCACTATCATCCATCACAATATAATCGCCGAATTAAAACCGTAGTTAATGTTCGAGATGAAATTGAAAATGAACTTAAAATGCTGGGGTTACCATATCAAGGTAGTGTTCAGATATATGCAGTAAATGATATAGATGTATCAACAGATGATCATTTAGAAATATATTGGTCAACACCCGAAGGTAAAGATGTTCAGATTGCTACATTTTTACCGACTAGGTGGATTGCATATGATGAGAATGGTAATATTGCTACACAAGAACCATACACTTGGGGTAAAGCTAATCAAGCGGTTATTGATACCGTTAGAAAGGTATTAGATCCGTCATATGAATCAGTACCCGATGAAGAATAAAGTATAATTGTATTTGCATTTAGTGTGTTAGTTGTTATCATTTGTCTTGTCAATTAAGTTATAAATGGGGTGGTAGCTCAACTGGATAGAGCATCGGTTTTCTAAACCGACGGTCGGGAGTTCGAGTCTCCCCCACCCCACCAACTTAAGATAAAATTTAACAAAACAAGCATTGTGATTTCAGCATTTATCATTCTATTAGTGTTAACATTCACGACTGGTGTGTATACCGGTTACAATTATTGTAATTATCGTAAAAAATATAATACAACCACGGATCAAAACCATGAAAAATAGAATCGTTGTATGTATTATATCCATTCTGTGCGGTATTGGGTTTTTATATGCATCTCAACATTTAGCCACATTAGCTCATAACGCACCACGTGATGATTACGGTCCATCAATATTAGAAACAATTTATACAATTCCGGCAGTATTTTTCATGACCTCCGGTATGTGTTTAACGATTGGTGGTGTTGTTGTAATCATATCAACACTTTTATCTGAAATTAAGAAATAACACAACCATAATTTACCGGGCGTTTAGCTCAGCGGTTAGAGCAGGGGACTCATAATCCCTTGGTCGAGGGTTCGAATCCCCCAGCGCCCACCAATTTTACCTATGACTAACAACAATCAGAAACATCGTGACGTCAATCAAGTACCCAAGAATTTTGTATACAACCTTCGCCTCAGCGGTATTAAGGTTCGTATCAAGCATTATCGCTGGGTATATGATAGTCTAACTAATGATTATTATCTGGCTCATGTAACAAAAGAGAATAAGAAATCTGTAATTATTGATGATGCTCGCGGTGGTCGTACAGAGGTAGAAGTTACTATGCATGATGGTCGGTCATATTCTGCTAGTTCCATCTGCCATTATATGGATAACTATAATAAGAGGTATGGTGTGTATACAGCAGCCACTCGAGCTCTTAAGGCTGCCAAGGAAGCATCAAAACAGCGTAAGGGTATATATTGTAAAATTTTAGTGGGTGATGACTCGCATGTGGTAGTTTAATACCGTTAATGTATTAAGGATACTATGAAAGAGTTAATACATTTGCTTATTTTCATCATCCTATGTATAGTATGTTTGGTGGTGTGGTTTGTAGTAAATTTCAGTACTAGTGGTGTTGTGTTTATGATTGGTTGTTGCGTGCTAATTATAACATATTTCAGCTCAGATGCTGTAGATTGAGATAGTGATTATATCAGACCTTTAGTGCTTGATTGTTATACAAAACTCAAATAATATTGAGGTATGAAATCAAACACTAAAGGTTCTGCGTTATTGGTAACTATTATTATCGGTACGGTGTTGTTGATAGCTGTAACTGGGATTCTCACTCTTTCGCTTAATGAGTATCGAGGATTATTAAAATCTTATCTCGATACTGCAGCTTTTCATATTGCAGAATCGGGTATTGATCGAGCTGCTGCAGCTATTACGAATAATGATTTTTCAAATGCTGTAGATGTTATACCCTCAAGTGTTTCTAATGAATCGGGTATCTGGTATAAAGGAATGCGTAATGGTGTAGTTGTATATTATCGCGGATTCTTTCCTATGGTAGATTTAGGTAATGGTAGATCCGGTATGTGTTCTGTAATGTGTTATCCTACTACGAGTACTACATATACCATATATACTCTAGGTACTGCAACTAACGGTACAAACATCACATCTCAACGAGCAATAAAGGTAGAATTTAAAGCTAATCAAAATACAGGTAGTGGTAATGGTGCTGCTATAGTAGCGAAGCGATCATTGAGTATTGGTTCGGGTTCCGACGAAAACCCGTTTGATGTAACTCGCGAATCGTATATTCGAGTAGCTAGTTATGATAGTAATAAGGGAGCTCCTAATATGGTAGTAGATATGAAGACTGGAGCGATTACTGGTAGTAATTATGATGACGATACATCTATCGGTGTTAGAGATGTTAATGGTACTGCTAACATATACTCTGCTATTGTATATGGTAATATCGTAACAGGTGGAGATAGGTCATCCATCATACTTCAAAATAATACTAAGTATGGTACTAAACAATGTACGTCAGGTAATCCATATGCCTGTACGTTAGTAGATATAGATAGTGCTGCAGCATACTATAAAAATAATACTGCAAATATCGGCTATACGGGGTTTAATATATCCGATACTGGTGGTGTCGGTGATAATATATCTACAAACTTTAAATTCAATGATAGCGATTTCAATATAGATGGTTTTAATACTGATGGATCATATAATACTGATGGATTAATTCAAACTAGACTCACATACGACAAAGATGGCACTAAGCTAGTTGACTCAAGTAATGCCAATCTCAATAAGAATAAGGTATATATCGGTCCTAGTAATTACACTTCGGGATCTGGTACAAAATCGTATACTGTTGTTGATAATGTAAATGACATGGAAGAGATTGTCATTAGAGGTCAAGCTGTATTGATTGTTGGTAACAATATGAATAATGCTAATTTGAAATTATCATTTGTAGATGATCAATCGACTCTTACATTAGTACTTGGTAATACTAGTACATCTAATGGTACATACACATTAATGACTCAAAACGAGCTTAATAATATTGCCCCTGATGACAACATGCAAGGTGTAAATCAAAATATACAGAATGCTGATTATATACCATCAAGATTTAAGATTGAAAGTGCAGGAACACCAACTGTATGGTTCCGTGTTGGTAATAAGAGTAGAGCTTCAGCAGTAATCAAAGTACCTAATGGTAAGGCTTATATTGATTGTCAATCGGCATCTAGACGTAATCAATTTAGGGGTCAGTTAATTGCTGACGATGTTACAATTCTAGGTAATTGTTGTCTAGACTTCTTCTATGATGTGCAATTAGGAAAATCAAAGGATACCAAATCTAAATTATCATTAACTAGCTGGAAACAGATTCTACCATCAACATATGTTAATCAATTATGAACACACAATCTAGATTCCTATTAGATCTACATTACTTTTTCGCTCAAACTGATGGTACTTATGCAATACCTAACTCATCGGTGGGTGATTTACTTAAACGAGCTAAAATAGAAATCGAAGCACTTCTACAACCACCACCAACTAAGAACTATATAAATCATTCAGTAGTTGAATTACAAAATATGATATTATCTAACACAATCAGTGATACGGATAAGCGACAAATCTTAGCTGAACTTAATTTTAGAACATTTAATACGGGGTATAAATTCGGTCGAACCGATGCAGAATTGTCAGAATTGTCAGCTAGAGATTTTGAAAATAAATATTGATTATTAACAATAAACAACTACTATTATATACCAATACACAATATGGACCTAAGAGCGCAAGTAATTGGATATTTACGAGTTACAGATCCTACTCATCGTCTAACATATACAAAATATGTGACAGATGCAATAGAACGCGGTATTAAACCGATATCAGCTCAAGATTGGGATATTCTTGTTAGTATGGTGGGTGATCGACAAATGACTGATACTGCAGTCGAGCGCAACTTTATAATTAATATGAAGATTGCAATTGATAATAAACCGTAAATTAATACTTTCACGTCTCGGTATTGGCACAGTTTCCTAAACTGATAGCGCATAATTGGATAATGTGAGTTCGATCCTCACCCGAGATACCAAATTTTAGTATACACATGAATGAATTAAAAGAGCTTGAGTTTGATATTAGTGAAGCTGAATATGAGGCTTCTAAATTACTAGATAGTGGAAACACATCTGAATATCTCGAAATGCAAGATCATATTACATCCTTAAAATTACGTAGGGATCGTATTATTAAGCAATCAAAATTATCATAATGTAATAATTGTATTAAATAGATAACAATTTAACTATAATATGAGCAGAAAAACCACAACAAACGAAATCGACCATTAAACCGCAATGCATGTATTGTGTTAATATAGATAATAATACTATTGAAGATCCTACTAATAAGGCTTATATAGAAACAGAAATTTTAGTATGTGAATCACCCGAAAACTACTAACAAATGCAAAGAATAATGATTGGGATGTAAAGGATGGTAGTGAAGTTGTTGTATATAAAATCGTTCCAATTGGAATTATTAAAAGGGGCGGTTGGAGTTTTAATGGATTAAGTAATATATAATTTTTGCGACGATAGTGTAGCGGAAACACGGCAAGTCCGAGCGCGGTATCCCGCAAGTAGGCATCCAAATGGCAATCGGAAGTTCGATTCTTTCTCGTCGCACTAAAACAAATAAATTAAAATGAAATCCTTAAAATTTAAAAGCGGACTGCAAAAAATTCGAGATATTAAAACTCCGTGTCTTCATCCAGAACATAATCCACCTTCGCATATTTCATTACCCCCCGGTGAATATGTTCATATCTGTCCGGGGTGCGGAGAAAAGAGAACTTTTGTGGTTCCGAACTTGTTTTGTTAAGTGTATAAAAATAAAATGTCCAAAATGTGACGGGGCAGGTTATTTACTTTTACTAAATTTGAAAAACAAAAAGAAACGAACAAAACATAATTTCGGAATTTCTGGTACTTGTCCGGTTTGCGATACTTGGTTGCGTGGCGGCGAGAAATGCCCAAAATGTAGTAAAAAAGTTAAGAAAAGTTCTTGACTTAATCCAGAGTTTTTTCATCATACATTTATGAATGAAATCGGCGACCAACTTGCTCCAGAAAGAGAATTTAATTCGCTTGAGAAGTTAATTTATTATACACATAATGAACATTTTCGCGTGGAGCAACGGAAAATTTGTGAAAACAAAATAAAATTCCGCAGCGCAGCAGAAGCCAGACAATTTAATCAATCTCATGGGCACAATAGATATGTTCGTTTATACCCGTACAAATGTCCGGTTTGTGGATTTTTTCATTTGACTAAAAATAAACACGTTGATGAAAAAAGCATCCATTAAAACGAACCAAAAAACCTTGACTTTCATAACAAAAATACCATTATCGGTTGTGTTACTTAAAATATAAAAAACTAAAACATATAAACACATGAATAATCTTAAAAATCGGTTTGACCGTTTCCTTTCAATTGCGCTAAACGGTACACGGGTTGCTGTTATTATCGCTTGTGCCATGTTAATGATTGAAAAATTAAATGAAGGTGTAAATAAACCTTTTGTAAATGTTTTCGTAAATTTTTTAA
>JAKPKF010000083.1 GCA_029553845.1 bacterium
CACTTACAAATATTAAGGTGTCTGTAGGGGATTATATGACGCTAGGTAATATATTGGGGTATGTAGATGGTAATATGTTTGAATTTGGTATAGATAATAGTTTAGATAGTAGGTATGAGTGTCCTTTCCTTTATTTAGATGAGAAGGGTAAGGAGGTAATATCTAATGGTTTGAAGGAGGGTATAGAGGTAAAGAGTAGGGCTTGTGAGTGTAGTTTTGTTAGTTATTAAATAAATTTAAACATTACAAAGTATGCCAGAGTATGTTTACAGTATTATTTTAGTAGTTGTCATAGTTGTAATTATGGGTTGGTGGGTTACTAAAAAGAAGAATGAGTCATGGAAGGGTATATGTGAGAAAAAGAATTATGTGTCTGGAGATGAGGATAGATCTGGTTCCTACCATATTGTTTTTAGAACAGATGAGGGTAAGAAGAAGAAGTTTTCAACAAGGGATGAGGGCTACTATAATTCATGGAATGTAGGGGATAGGTGTGAGAAGAGAAGGGGAGATTTCTTTCCTGTAAAGGTATAACTGTAGTATAATGGGTATCGTTATGGTGGATGTAGCTCAATTGGTTAGAGCATCGGTTTGTGGAACCGAGGGTTGTGGGTTCAAATCCCATCTTCCACCCCATTCTTTAGTTTTGTTCAATTCGTATATCAGATTAAACGGACTTTTCATTACTACATACAGGTTTTTATCATCTACTTCAAGGTTCGAGGTTAGCATACCAAGTAGCTGTCGTTTTCTATCAATTTTAGAACTTTCAAATATTTCCCAAGCTCTAGATGTTATAGAAACTAAATCTGTAACAACCTTTCCGTAGTTAATACTAGCATCAAAATATCTGTTCTTCTTCTGCTGTAAAGCTTCCTGTTCATCTTTTAGTGCCATTGCTTTTTTATCATACATATCCTGTGTAATCCTCCAGTTAAGAAAGAAAATAGCCAATCTATTGAAATAGAGATAGGTGTTAACAATAATTTGCTTAATACAATGACTGTATATCTAAATTACTTAACTGAAGAGTCGAGAAAGTTAAATTACAAAGACGAAGAATTGAATTATTTACAAAAGAATTTTATGTTGCTTCAAAATAGTTTGACCAAAGGAGAGAAGCCAAGCAGAGACTTGCTGGAGGAGCTATTGCTTTCTCAGGAATTTAATCTTCCTTATTCCAATATTCTTCTCACCGTTATAGAGGAAGATGGTCAAAACAAACTATTCTTCTCACCAATACTTAAATCCCTTGATATGCTACCATTGACAAGAAATGATAACATTCAATCTGATTACGATGTTACTCCACTTCCTTTAGTTCAAGGAAAAATTCGCTTGCCAATTTTAATGTATCATCACATTGGTTTAGCAGAGAGAGAAGAAATTAGTGGATTGTATGTATCTCCCGAAGTTTTTGAAAAACAGATTGCATACTTAATTAAAAAGAATTACAAAATCATTAATACATCTGAGCTTTATTCAATACTTGAATCAGGTATACAACCCACACAAAAAACTGTTATGCTTACTTTTGATGATAGCACTAGAACTCATTACGATGTGGCCTACCCCATTCTAAAAAAATACAAAATCCCAGGAGTTTTTTTTGTAATAGCAACTAGATCACACCTTTCAGTGAACGAGATAAAAGAAATGTCTGATAATGGGATGGATATTCAATCTCATTCAAGTACTCATGTGGATTTTTCGAAAGTTCCTGATGAGAGAATTCTCTCTGAAGCAACTAACAGTAAAAGATTGCTTGAGAACATTACTGGCAAAACAGTTAATACTATTGCATATCCCGGATGTGTTGCGAAAGGAAATGCATTTGGGATTGTCGCTAGTAGCGGATATCGCTTGGGATTTTCCTGTGGAAAGTATATTGATATTTCAATGAGAAATAGACTTTCATTGTCAAGGGTTCATGTTTTCAATGACATGAGTAGCTTTGTCCAAATGCTCTCAATTGGACTTTAGTTATTAAATGGTTACTCCCCACAATCCGTGAATATTACAATATTCTCGGACATGGAGTTGCGTAATATTTGGGATTTGAAATTCTGCTGTAGGAGTGTCTCCAGGTTTTAAATACTTCTTGTAAATTTGATCCCCATTTATTACCTCTATCCATTCAATATAATGAGCTTCTTCCATAGGATGTAGTATTGAGCCGACAGTAACTTTAACATTTTCACCGTCAACTTCAACTACTGGCAAATGTTTCTCGTTGCCTTCTTCCTGCATTTTCTCCACAAATAATTCCATCTCTTGACCGCAACATACCAAAGTTCCTGCTCCTTCATGCAATACTTCAACTATATTTCCACAGATATTACATTTGTATACTTGATGTCTTTTTGTCATATATTTTGATTAAGAATTTAACTACTTTTAGTATATTCTATTTATGGAGATATAGGAAGATTTGATATAATGTGGTGTTAATATTAGAAAATTA
>JAKPKF010000101.1 GCA_029553845.1 bacterium
CCCACCAGGAACTGAATCATAAATAACGAGATATTGTTTTCTATATGTGTTTCCAGCAACAGGTACTTCACTAACACTAACCTTGAGGTGATCAACATTACCAAAGTATTCTTTCATGCCGAGCATAAATGCAGCCTCAAACGATTCGACCTTAACATGTGTGAAGTCTAAAGTTGTTGCAGGAATAAGTAGTCGTAGTGCCTCTGTTTCAAGTTCTCTGTAAAGGAACAAGCACTCTTCATATGGTTCGGTTTCACCCAATAATCCGTTCCTTGCCTTACAAGAGAAGGTGTGGCTTGGTTTATCTCCAGATTGAATGGTTCCACAATATTTACAAATTCTGAATCCTTTTCTAACGCTTTCGATTCCAGAAACAGACATCTTTTCACCACTAGAATCAGATTCACCAAAGTTAATTTCTCTAATCTTGGCTTTTTTAACAAATTCATAACCAAATGAGAAATCATCGTTATCCATTTGATAAGCTTTGGTAATATCGTGTTCCTCGTCGACATCGATTAAGAGTTGTTTATTATAGAATTTAACACTTCTATCATCACTTTCATCACCAATCAAACTCTTTGAATAATCCGAATTTGAATAAACCATATGGACTTTTAACATAGGTCTTAATTGGCCGGAATCAGACCACATCAAGCTTCCACATTCAGGACAGTTGGCAACGTGCGTGCCATCAACTTCCTTCTCGGCATGTGAGCATGTTGGACATAATCTCCATAGTTCAATTTCAGATGACGCTAAATCGATTTGATTGATATTTAATTTTCTTCCACCTGCATAGAAGCTATTTAATGGAGCAAATTCACTAATAGCGGCTGATGCTGAGCGGTTATATTCATAAACAACGTTCTGTGTTTTCTTTGTTTCACTACCATCATCACCTGTTGTCGAAGTTTTCTTTCTCAAAACAGCTTTCAACATAACACCAGATTCAGGGAAAGCATAGTTAGGCAATAACCCTTCATCAGAGAAGAAATTAAACACGTCCTTCTTATTCATTTCTGAGATAACATTAGAAAGAGCAGTCTTCTCAATAATGAGTTCTTGCTTTTCTTTTTCGTATGCAGGGTCTTCTGGTTTGGCCTCGATATCTGCGATTAGCTTATTTAAATCCTTGATACTATCACTAATGGAATCTCTTTGTTTTTTAAGCGATTCAAGTGCC
>JAKPKF010000103.1 GCA_029553845.1 bacterium
TCGATCTGCCATGCACCAAAGACCTTGAAATAGTATCCTTGCTAATGGATCACATTCTGCCAACTCATCATTTTTAAAGAATCCTGGTTTAAGATTTCGTGCTCTCATAAGGCTTTGTCCCTTTTATTTTGTGCTAACAAATTCCACAGAAAGCTGTATAGCCGTTTTCAGCCTGGGGGTTAGCCATTTAACATTCTATGATGTAAACAGCATAAAACTTCTCTGCCTTATCAACAGGTAACAAAAAACCAAGCGATGTTTTTGTGTTATTTTCTATCTCTTTAAATTTATTTGTTTTATGAATGTATCGAAGTTGCCTTTTGCTGAAGATAAATATGCGTGAATTATCCCCTATAAGATACAACCATGTGTTATCATCCCGATATATCCCTGAAGGTATGTATAACTCATTCTCTTTTCTTGTTTTTTCTGATATTTCAATATATAAATTTCCTGTCTTTTTCCATAATGAGTCATATTTTATCTCAAGTCCTGCTTTATTTTCTCCAACGACTTGCTGATATTCTTTTGAAGAATAGGATATGATTGGGATGCCGATTTCATATAGTTTTTCAACAACAAAGTCTTGGTAGTACAAACCCTGCCTTAATTTTTGTTCATAGTATTCGGTGTGACTCATTTAACTTCATTCCCCCACGCCTTCCATCCTTCTGGCAATTCGCCTCGTGCGAATAGTTCTATCTTCCTACCTTGCGGATACATTTGTTCTATGAGTTGTCTGAATTCTTCTGGCTTTCTGGAGTGTTCGTTAGATCGTTCTATGCTTATTACACTATCGTGCAGTTGCTTCCCTTGTGGTAAGTATGAACCTTTAGTGCAGATCAAAAGCAGTTCATGCCGAACAGAGTTATAATGTCCGTAGTTATGTCTTACTTTGTCCCACACAAACATTGCCTTATATTCAAAACCCCACGCTTGTATAACATCCCAACACTCATCAGCGAATGGGGATGTAACCCACATAAACAGGACAGCATTTTTGTCACTGATATTTTCTATTGGGAGATCGCAAAGTTCCTCAATAGACATTGGTGGATAGTGATGTTCGGCTGCACCGTATCCGTCTATGAGTTTGTCGTCATATTTCCACGGTGGGTCAGCGTAAATAACATCGTATTTGTCCTGTGGTAATGGGATGTCTCTCTGTAACTCAGCAAATTTATCCTGTTGAATCTCTTTCCTTAGTTCTCTAACAGTAAGTTTTTCTTCAACAGCTTTCTTTAGAAATTGTTCTTGTTTTTCTGGAGGGAGAGGGGCAACAGCTTTGTGATGTGCAAATTCTAAATTGTCGTTTCGTAACGACTCTTTTACCTTATCCGCTACATATTTATAGTCTTTTAAGGTATCTACGTTGTATCCAGACTCTTTTGCCACATCATCATACATACCCCACTTCTGTTCACGGTATTTGAGACAGTCACCTATCCAGAATTGGACACACCCCTCTATTAATTTGAGAGAATTGAACACATGCTTCCATTCATCCTGTGTAACATCACGCTTGAATACAAGACTTGTTTTGCTTAATTGGCAATATGAGTCTAATGTAGCAAGTTGTTCCATCGATCCCCCCTATTCTTCCAGAGCCCTGATCTTCTCAATCATAACTTCTTGAGTTTCATCA
>JAKPKF010000120.1 GCA_029553845.1 bacterium
CTCTTAACATAGAAAACAAAATGTGGAGCTTTAATATCAATTCTCTTTGTGTTGTAAACCAATTCTTGGTCCTTAGCAGCTTGTATCTCTTCCTCTGTAACACCAGTCAGATTCTTGTGTTTTAACATCTGGTCTAACACATAAGTTTGTCTTACTTTTGCTAAATCTGGATTAGTACCGTACAAAGGAGAGTAGATTCCTGGACTCTGTATAAGACCAGCAATTAGAGCACTTTCTGCAAGATCCAAATCTTCTACATTCTTTCCAAAATATGCATTTGCTGCAGCTTCAAATCCGTAGTTAACACCTCCCAAAGGAATCTCATTCATATACATCTGTAAAATCTCATCCTTAGAGAAAGACTGTTCTACCTGCATTGTAATCAAGACCTCTTTAATCTTTCTTGAGTATGTTTGCTTGTAGGCTTCCTCTCCTAGAACATCATACAAAATTGTTGTCTTAACCAATTGCTGTGTAATTGTACTTGCACCTCTAACAACTGTTCCAGCTGTAAAATTCTGTATTACTGCTCTCGCAATACCCATGTAATCAACACCTTTATGCTGGTAGAACTCAATATCCTCAGCTGCTAAAACAGCCCATTTTGTATGCTCTTGCACCTTATCTATTGAAACAAACTCTCTGTTTTGATCCCCATATACTGTATAAAGAAGCTTCCCATTTCTATCAAAGATCTGTGTACTCTGGTCGGAAGTTCTCTCAACTAGCTCATCTGGAGAGGGTAGGGAACTTTGCAAATTTTTAAGATACAGACCCAAGCCAAGTAAAGCAATACAAACCAAAAAGAACCCGACACCAACAAAAATATATAGTGCTTTTTTGAACTTCTTTTTGGAAGGTGTCACTTTTCCTGCTGTATTAGGACCTTGGTTTGACTTTGTTCTTTTATTAATATTCGTTGAATTATACTTCTTGAAGTTGTTATATCTCGCAAAATCCATCCTTTTGAGAAATCTATCGCTAGATGTAGATCCATTTCTCCTTCTAGAACTATTCGTTATACCTACACTATATCTCATTGAGAATCTTACATTAATTAATACTTTAATATATCTGAATTGACTTAAACTTTCAAGCCTGAATAATTACTTTCTGTAATCTTTTTGTAAGGTTGTTGGCTTTAAAATATTTAGGTATGAAAAATCTCAAACAAACAAGATTTTTAGTTCTTTCTAACTCACAATCTTTTTGTCAGATTGTAAGAGAGAATATACAACAGTA
>JAKPKF010000122.1 GCA_029553845.1 bacterium
CTTGGATTTTCTCTTTATGTATCAATGCTAATGGCTCTTTCCTTATTCGCTTTTTAGGTATTTCGTCTTTAATTAAAAACTTCTTTCTCTGACCATAACCGATCAATCCGGTCTTTGATTTTCTGCTCGTAGATAGTGATCAGTTGCCGGTTGACTTCTACGAGAATCTTTTCACTATCTAAGCTGTCTACTATCGATCGCTGGATTGAGATATCTGGCACATAAATCTCTTTCTCTTTTAGCTTAGAAAAATGTCGATTGTATCCTGCGGCTACAACAGGGAAAGCTATCAAATAGTAGTATAGGTATTTTGGGAGTACGCTATCAGTCGTAACGAGAATCTTTATACCGTCGGCACCTTGACAAAAGTTTGTTTCAGTATACTTAACACGACAGGTATGGTCTCCGAAAACAACAACCGGTTTATCGACTTTTACTACCGCGCGTTCATCATCTGTCCAACCTGCAATGTCATTCACGGATTGGTCGATTATTGGATACAGCCCACTTTGTTTGTAATCTATGGTTTGAATTTTCTGAGGAGCCGCGATCGTGGTAAAAACATCATGATGCTTTAAAACTTTCCAGTCAGTATCAATATCTATGTGCGGTTTCCAATTATCCAACACCTGTTTGGCACCGTTAATGATCTTTTGGTAGGAATCCAGTTCCGTAATTATTTCTTCCTGGACTGAAAGAGGCGGGAGGGGAAACTTAAGACATTTTAGATCAGAGTTTGAGAGATGTAGAATGTTAGCACCTTTGGCATAGCCTGCAAGTTCATTTTTTAGAGGTGGATAACTTATTAACATAGATAAAAAATCAGACAACACGAGCTTATTGTTAGTTCTAATAATATTTATATCACCACCAATAATAACATTATCTTCGTTTAGTGATCTTGCAACAGCAATTCCCAAAGCATCAGCAGTAGTTGTAGCTGGAACTAAAACATCTCCTTTTAGAGACCTAACGTTACCGTTGATATTTGTTTTACTGAAGACCTCTCTTATTATTGGTTGGTACATCGTGTATATTTCACCATAATGGATACATTTGTTCTTTCCATCAGTTACTATATCACTTTTAGACAATCCTTGACCTCGCAAGAACTGAATTTCTCCCCGTTTATCCAAATCACCTAATAGGACTATAGGATAATTGGATGTTGAGTCCCAAATGTTGGTGTAAATTCCAACTCATTGTTTCTCAGGTTGTTTGAGGGCATCTGATATCCCTCGTTACTCACAATCTATGTAAGGCCAAGCGACCAATTGCATTGTTTTCATCTTGTAGATCCAAGTCA
>JAKPKF010000175.1 GCA_029553845.1 bacterium
ATGAAATCCTTGACAGCTTGCGTCATAAACAGTATCACAAATAACACCTGAAGTGTTGGGTGTACCTACATCATTAAGGAAATTAGATACTCCCCCCATTCCCCAATAAGCCCCATGTATCAAATAATCCCCCTTTCTAAAAGATGTTGATACTTGTCCTGTAAGGTAATTAAATCCTTGATTAGGAGTTTGATAAACAGTGTTATAATTATAAAAATTGGATGCCCACAAACCTGATGCCCCAGAAATCCCACTATTAGGAAGAGTGAAGTTTATCGTATAAACACAATCAGTGGATCTTGTAACACTATTAATTACAATATCATCAACTTTTCTAAGCGACAATGGGAAATAATTTATAGTTTCAGGAAATTCTGATCTACTAAGACACTTAAACCTATATAACCATTTGGTATTGGTGTTTACATTAGATTCTATCTTTACTGTCAATATCTGTCCTGCAGAATAAGTTTTGTCAATAAAACTGACCACCACTCTTCTTTCATCCCCAGAAACCATTTTCTCGCTTCCAGAGGCATATGGAGCAACCCCTTCTGAAGAACTTGATACACCTGTACCAGACTTATACATGTCTATCAATACATTATCCTCAATATCTCCCCAATATATCCATATAGTGTCTGTTATCACCTCAGGTTTCATATATATGCCAAGATAGCCTGAACTACCATCACTCGCAAGCTCAATGGTAAAATAACTGTATGTCTTATAACTTACATTACCAGTTGGAGAATAGCTGGTTTCATAGTCATAATAGTCATTTGTTATGTTTGTTTCTCCACACTCTATAGAGGTGATTTCAATTATGGCTAAATCAATGTTTAACCCTGGACAATATGTTCTGCATGGAACTGAAGGGGAATCAGGATAATATGTAACCCCATCTATTATAACATATCGAATCCTTGCTGTATAAATTCCAACAGACATATAGACAGCAGATATTCCTGTCAAAGGATGAATCAAATCTACATTTGGAAGGGAATGACCAGCTATTGAATTATGGGCAAAGGTTTTTGCCGTAGTTAGCCTTATATCCCCATTCCCGTCATACCAATCAATCACATAGTCATCATACACACATCCAACAAGTTCTCCTACATCTAAGACACCAATGGAAGGTGTAACATAAGTGTCAAATGAAGGGGTACATTCACAATCAGTAGGCTCACATGTTGTAGTGGTGGTAATGGTAGGACAATATACTACAGGAGAAATAAAATCATAACATCCTAAACTATCTTCTACAGCTATTATATAATTTCCATCAGGGACATCCGTAAAGGAATTCTCTCCTAAACCAAGACCACTCTTAACTAATATAGGATCATATGGAGGATCGCCATATTGAAGAGTTGCAGTAAAAGGAGCTGCTCCATTTAATATTGTATAATATACTGTAGCCATAATGTAAAATTAAGAAAAAAGAAAGAATATGTTCTTCCCCCTAGGTTCAAATACCTCCCCTGTCTGAGGCTCAAAGAACATAAGCTTCTTCTCAGGAGTGATGAACCAATTTATAGCATGAGGCGTAGGAATGGAGCCAAATACAATTCCTGCTGCATAAGCATATTTAGAATCCCAGTCATAGGTAACAGCTTTGGCTAATTCACCTTTAAACCTCACGCTGAAATCATCACAGTCATGTTTATTAATGTCATATTCTGTTTTACGCAGATCAGCATTATAATATATCTGCCTTACCTTCTGTTCTGTAATTGTTGTATAATTGGCATCAGAAAGAATAACCAATGGGGCAGAAGAGAGTTTCCCAACCAATTGCTGTGTAAATATCCCTTTTATTTCCAACTCTGTAAGAGAAGGAAGGGCTTTGTCAAATGTTAGATTTTTAATCAATTCTATTAACATACACATATTTTTAAACTGTTGTTGTTGTTGTTGTTGTAGGTTCTAAAGTAGTGCTTGTCGTTGTTGTTAGTATAGCAGTTGTGGTGGTGGTTGTGGTAGGTTCTACAGTTGTAGTTGTAGTGGTGGTTTCACATACAATGTCATCAAGTTCCACATCTAATTCACAAGTTATAGTGGTGGTAGTGGTAGTGGTAACCTGTACAACATCAGTGATGATAATGGATAGGTCACAAGGAAGTGTGGTGGTCGTAGTAGTTGTGCACTTTTCAAACTCATTGCACAGTTCAAGATCAAGATAGCTGCAATATGCTTCTCCAGCAATAAGAGGCCACTGACCATTACTATATGATGGACCTGAGATTGCTTCGCCATTCCTATAAGTGATAGTGGCAAGGTTTTGAGCCATCCATACCTGATTTCCAATCTTAACCGTAGGATATATATTGTTATCATTGTCACACATATACCCTTCATCCACACTGTCTTCCTTAATCAATCTTACAGACAGTCCGTAGTTTATTGCACTGATTGCGGTAGTGTAAGCATGATTAGTACTTGAAGACAAATCAAGGATTATGTTGTAGGGAGTTCCACCATTCATTACGAAATCGCTTGAATGATAGTATCCAAGGTTATTCTTCCAAGCATACGCACCATTATATCCTGACCTTACTCCTCCACCAACAGCACCAAATCCTGTTGAATTATCTCCTGCAATATTCCAGAAATCTGAATTGGAAGATTTGAGATGTTGTCCACCATTCACTTCTCCTCCAGCAGTAGCTATGAGAATATCAAAGTCAGCTTCAGTAGGAACTCTCCAGCCTTCAGGAGCAATATTACGCTCATCTACTACAGCATAGTAGTTATAGAGGAATCCATAGTTGTTATTAAGGCAAGTCTCTTCAGTTGTCGTAGTAGTGGTGGTTATAATTTCTTCTGTAGTGGTAGTGGTAGTACTTTCTTCAATAGTACTAGTGGTAGTGGTAGTAGTTACCTCTACCTCTGTTGTAGTGGTAGTGGTGGTCTCACCTTCATTAGTAGTGGAAGTGGTGGTAGTATCTTCAATACCGGTGGTGGTAGTTGTAGTGGTGTCCTCATTAGTCGTAGTAGAGGTTGTAGTGACATCTTCTACGGTGGTAGTAGTTGTAGTGGTAACATCCTCTACTGTCGTTGATGTCGTTGTGGTGACCTCCTGAGTGGTAGTGGAAGTAGTAGTGATAGGAGCCTGATAGCAACAATCAATTGGTGTTATTCTACTATACTCAGGAGATTGCGCAACCACTGAATCAGGTTCACTGCAACTGAGCTGATCAAGATCATGAATTACTATTTTTACTAACTCATCGCCATTACATGTTACAGTATTGAATAATACAGGTGATTCTACACTACCAATGTTTTCAATCAGGTATTGTATACATCCTTCACAGGTGGTTGTAGTGGTGGTGGTTGGAACAGCAGTAGTAGTGGTGGTTGTTGTAAGACAGCAATCTACCAATTCTACTATTACGCAATTAACAACATGGAATACATAGCAATATTCAGCAGATTCAGAGCTGAAATACCAACCATTA
>JAKPKF010000200.1 GCA_029553845.1 bacterium
GTGAAATACTGGCTAATATACAGAAAAAGGGTGTAAAAATAGCGAAAATTGAATTAGAAGTAGGTTGGGGAACATTTGCTCCTGTAAGAGAGGAAGAGATTGAGGAACATAAAATACATAGCGAAAGAATATCTGTCTCTAAAGATACGGTTGAACTAGTAAATGAAGCAAAAAAGAATGGAAAAAATATCTGTGCATTTGGTACTACAGTTGCAAGAACTCTTGAGAGCGTTGCAGATAATGATGGATTTATACATGAATTTGAAGGAAGTACGGAGTTGTATATATATCCAGGTTACAATTGGAAGTGCGTTGATCATCTAGTTACCAACTTCCATATGCCAGATTCAAGTCTAATTCTTCTTGTCTCTTCTTTTGCTGGTACAGACTTAACAAAGAAAGCATATGATGAAGCATTGAAGATGGATTATAAATTTCTAAGCTATGGTGATAGTATGTTAATAATTTAAAGATATGGAATTAAAAGATTTTGGTAAACGATATATATTTCTTCCAGATGCAACAAGGGGTGCTGTTAGATTTCTAACGACTGAACAATTAAAACAAACAGGGACTACTGGAATTGTTACAAATACGTTACATTTACTTATGTCTCCTGGTCCAGACAGGATCAAGCAGTTGGGTGGTATAAAGGAACTTATGAATTGGGATGGGATAGTATTAACAGACTCTGGTGGTTTCCAAGTATTTTCTCTAATTCATTCAAAGAAGTGGAGTGGCAAGGTACACGAAAATGGTGCTACTTTTAAATCTCCTCTAACTGGAGATGTATATGAATTAACCCCAGAGAGTTCCATAGATATCCAAATGAAGATTGGTTCTGATATTTTAGTCACATTGGACGATTGTAGAAAAACAAACTTAACAAGAGAGGAAGCTTTGGAATCTGTAGAAAGAACAGTAAAGTGGGCAAAGAGATGTAAAGATCATTTTGAGAATGTATATGGTGGAACAGAGAAGACGGGTAAGTTACTAAGTTGTGTAGTACAGGGAGCTAACTATCCTGACTTAAGAAAGAAATGTGCAGAGGAGCTGTCCGAGATGAATTTTGACGGATATAATTTTGGAGGATTTGTTGTTAATGATGAGGGACAGTTAGTGTTAGATGAAATGAGGGCTGTTGTTGAGAATACTCCAAAAGATAAATTCAAATATGCAATGGGTGTTGGTAAACCTGAAGATATCCGAAGAGCTGCGAAAATAGGATATACAGTATTTGATACGGTACTTGTTACTAGGAATGCTAGGCATGGGACTTTGTATTCCTCTGATATTGAGGGAGAGGTTTTGAGAATAAGTAATGCAGAGTATGCTACAGACCAGAAGCCAATAGATTCAAAGTGTGATTGTTATACTTGTAAGAATCACAGTAGAGCGTATGTACATCAGATGCTAAAGGTAGGAGAAGCTACAGGTATGACATTGGCTACAATACATAATTTAAGGTATTACCAGAGATTGATAGAGGAATTAAATAGTAAGCCTACTTTTTTCTAAGAATTAGTGATTGAAAATGGAAATTTGGGTCTTTGCTTCCGATGTCGACAGATTTAAAGGATACAATCTCGAATTTCTTCTTTACTATTCCCCGAAGTGTTTTATCTGAAAGAAAAGAGAAAAAGCGTGGGAGTCCCATCTTTGATTTATCTGTGATTGTTTTTTCAATATCTTCCCCTCCGTATACACCATAGAAAAATAGTCCATTTTCATTTAATTTTTGAGATATGAGATCTAAAATTTTTGGTAAATCAGCCTTTGGAATATGCAACAGAACATTCATGGAATAGATTGCATCAAAGGAGGGACTAATTTTATCCAACTCATATAGATCTAAAGCTAGTGCATCAATACCCTTTTTTAGACATTCTTCCACCATTAAATCGGAAAAATCTGTTGCTAAAACATCAAACCCAGAAGTTTGAAAATGTTCTGAGTCTGTACCAACACCTGCCCCTAGTTCAAGGATAGTACTTTTCCCTTCTGTAAGAAGGAGGTTGCCGAAAATATCTCTCTCATGGATTTTCCATTCCTCTTTTTTCTCCTCATTTTCGATTCTTCTGGAAGCATCCGCATCGTATGCTTCTCGTAATTGGTCTTTAAAATCCATGTGTAATTATACACGGAATAGCACTCGTTGAGGAATTAGACAAAAGATGATATTATTAGAAAGTCCTAGTATTTAAACACTTTTTAATAAATAAGAATTGTTTTTGATAAAGAAATTAATATCTAAATGAAAATATATTTAACTGAAAATAGAATATATTCATTAATTAGCAGCAATCTTGCTGCGAATTTCCAAAAAAGGGTTTAAACAAAGGACAAGTTAAATTGTTATTTTGAAATAATGGATACATTATTAGGTATTCTTGTAGCTGTTTTAGTTACAGGAGCAGGATCAGTAGCATTATTGAAATATGTTTTTAAGTGGGTAGATATAAGGAAGATTCCAGAAAAAGAAATTGAAAGTGCTGCAAAGAAAATGATGAGTAAGAAATTTGAGGAGGCAGAAGATGAAATAGGGGAACTAAGAGAGAGAGAAGAGAAAAGACTAAGAGAGATTAGAAAGGAAAGTACTGAGCATGAAGAGATTCTAATTGAACGGGAGAAAGCCTTAAATAAGAGATCCAAGGTTCTTGATGAGAAAAGTCAGGAATTACTATCTATTGAGACTCAGTTGAAGGAGGAAAATAAGAGATTGGAAAATTCTAGGACTCAGTTAAAAACAGAGTTAGAAAAAATCTCGGGTTTGTCTAGAGATGAAGCTAAAGAGAAATTGATGAAAGAAATAGAGGAAGATTTGAAATCTTTCGAGGCTAAGAAAATTCGTCAAGCAGAAAAAAATATAGAAGCGATTGCTGATGAGAGTGCACAAAAAATTCTTGTTGAATCTATGCAGAGAGTTGCAACAGATTATGTAGGTGAGACAACAACAACATCTCTTAAGGTTGAGGATGAGAAAGTAAAAGGTAGAGTAATAGGAAAAGAGGGAAGAAACATTAGAGCTTTCGAACAGATGACTGGAGTAGATGTCATTGTTGATGAATCGCCAAATACAATCGCATTGTCATCTTTCGATCCTTTGAGAAGAGAGATTGCATATGTTGCTCTTAAGAAATTAATCGGTGATGGAAGAATTCATCCAGGAGCAATTGAAGAGTCTGTAAGAAAAGCAAAGAATGAAATATCTTTAGAAATTAAAAAGAATGGTCAGATACTTGCTGAAGAGGCAGGATGGCCAGATATCGATGTAGGACTTTTGAAGCTAATTGGAAAGATGAAATACAGAACAAGCTATGGTCAGTCCCTTATGTCTCACACAATTGAAGTTATTAGGATAGCTGAGGTACTTGCTGCAGAGATTGGTGCAGATGTAGATCTTGTTAAGAAGGCTGCACTGTTACATGATGTAGGTAAGGTATTAACACACAGAATAGATAGTCCACATCACCACATCTCAGGGCAGATAGCCAGAAAGTATTGTTTGGATGAGAAGCTTGTTAATGCAATTGAATCTCACCACATGGATATAGAGCCTACATCTGTTGAGGCAATTATTATATATCTTGCAGATGCAATATCAGGTGCAAGACCTGGTGCAAGAAAAGATAGCTACGAACAATATATCCAAAGAATTGAAGGAATTGAGAATGCTGCAAGAGAGGTTGGTGGAGATAAAGTAGAAGAGGTCTTTGCTATCAGAGCAGGTAGAGAATTGAGAGTAGTTGTTAAACCAACTCTTGTTTCTGACGATGAAGCAGTAGTCATGGCAAAGAATATTGCTCAGAGTATTGAAAAGACTCAGAGTTATCCAGGCAATGTAGAAGTTTCAGTAATTAGGCAAACAAGGGCTGTTGAGGTTGCTAAATAGGGATTTCTTGATTATCTTCTAGTAAGAACCGCTATAGGGAAAGGCTTTCTTGGCCTTTCTCTTTTCAAACATGGCGTCTAGCGGTAAAACATCGGTATATAGGCATCAACTGATATAATGATTAAAAAATGTAAGTGTTTTCAGACCAAAGTTTGTATACAGGCATCTATATAACCGATAGTAAACTAAGTGCTTGACGATTGCTTGTATTTACAATATTTTAGAAGTGGATATACAGAAAAGCTTTTCAACAAGCCACTCTGTATATATCACTTGAGAAAGGAGGCACACTACGATGTTAAAAAAAGATTTAATCGACAAAATCGCAGCAACAGGTTTAACCAAAAGACAAGCAGGTGAAGCTTTGGAAGCTGTATTGGAAGCAATCTCAGGATCTCTTAAACATGGAGAACCTGTACTTCTAACAGGATTTGGTAAATTTGAAGTAAGAACAAGAGCAGCTAGAACAGGAATCAATCCTAAGACTCTTGCTAAAATTCAGTTACCAGCAACAAAAGTTCCAGCATTTAAACCTGGAAAAGCATTGAAATCTGCTGTTAAGTAAAGTACTGCCGGCAATTCTTTGCTGATAAGCGAGTAA
>JAKPKF010000278.1 GCA_029553845.1 bacterium
ATTTACTTCATCATATTCAGATGTTCCAAAAATAATCGAACCTTTTGTCCCATGACTTGTTGAAGATAAAGTTAAACCCTCACCTGCACCAGTTCCTCCAACAACAGATTGTCCGCCAGAAATTCCTGTTGAAAGATTTGCGGTTATTGTATTAACAGATCTTGTTAAACCTGTTGAAAATGTTAAAGCATTTTCTTTTGAATTAAAAGTATTCCAATCTGTTGATGATAAATATCCATCATTTGATGCATCAGCTTGATTTACTTCAATTGTTGTTCCTGATCCTATAACAGCTCCTGTTCCTCCAGTAATAGTTAAAACTGAAGAACCAGTTTCTGTCAAATTTCCTTTTGTAAGAGTTGGTTCATATGTTGTAGTGTCAATAATTAGTTCTCCATTTCCACCCTGAGTTTTAACAAAACCATTATTTGTTAAATCAGAAAGGAAATAAGAACCTTTAGTAACATTAGAAGTAGTTTGAAGAATTAAATCATCGCCAGGATTTGTTCCCCCAATTAAAGATTGTCCATCAGCTCTGCCTGTTAATAATGCATATTGAGGATGATCATCATCAGTTAATCCAGACAAAGTGCCATGGTCTGTAGACACTTCTGCCCAAACTGGATTCGCACCAGTACCTTGGGTTTTTAAATAATAACCACTTGTTCCTGCAGTCAAAGACACCCAAGAGGTACCGTTATAATATAGAATATCTCCTTGTGCTGGAGTTGAAGGAGAAACTATAAAATTAGCATTACTTCCAGCATCTGGGATTGTATAAGTTCTTGCTGCAAGCAAACTTGCTGCTTGAACAGTCATATAAAATCCGTCAGAACCGGTTTCTAATAATTGAATATTACCATTAACTTTAATATTACCATTAACTTCTAATTTTTCTGATATTGGTGTTTGTCCAATACCCAATCTATTATTTACTTCATCATATGCTGATGTACCAAAAAGAATTGAACCTTTTGTTCCATTTGTTGTTGAAGATAATGTTAAATCATCTCCCGCAGCTGTTCCTCCTATTACTGACTGTCCTCCAGCTATTCCCGTTGAA
>JAKPKF010000416.1 GCA_029553845.1 bacterium
CGTTATGTGCAATGGCAATGTCGGGGCCGGGCTTCGAAGCCATATTTTAATGTGTGAACTTCGCAGATATATATTATTGTGTAAAAATCTAAGAATTGAGAGAGGGCATATTAGTATGTTTTATAATGCAGTAAATGGATATATTAAAATAGGTAATACTGATATGGATTACATCGCTTTTGGAAATGGGCAAAAAAATCTTGTCATGATTCCTGGATTGGGTGATGCATTAAGAACAGTTAGGGGTACTGCATCCATCTTTGCGGTGATGTATAGAGAATTTGCAAAAGATTATAAAGTGTATGTTTTCAGCCGAAAAAACCAATTAGAGGAAGGTTATTCTACGAAAGACATGGCTAAGGATCAATCAGACGTAATGAAAAAACTTGGGATTTCCAAAGCTTCTATAATGGGAGTTTCCCAAGGTGGAATGATTGCCCAATATATTGCTATTGATTACCCAGGGTTAATAGATAAGCTTGTTTTAGCTGTAACAGCATCTAGACCAAACGAAACAGTGAAGAATGTTGTTAGTAATTGGATAGCATTGGCTGAAGCAAATGATTATAAAGGTATAGTTGTTGATACAGTTGAGAAATCATATAGTGATAAGAATATCAAAAAATACAGACTACTATATCCCATTCTTAGCAGAGTAGGTAAGCCGAAAGATTTCAGTAGATTTATAATACAGGCAAATGCCTGTATTCAACATAATGCCTATAATGAACTTAGCAGGATAAAGTGTGAAACTTTAGTGATTGGTGGTGAAGATGATAAAGTAGTGGGCAAAAATTCATCAGAAGAAATTGCTAAACAAATATCAGGTAGCAAGCTAGTAATGCTTAAGGGGCTTGGACATATGGCATATGAAGAATCGAAAGATTTTAGGTGTCAAGTTTTAAATTTCTTGAATACATAGATAATTATTGATAGCAAACAAAGTAAGCTTATAATCACATTATAAATTTAAACAAATTCTGTAGTATCCTTCTTAATATCCTGCAATAAATTATTTTAATATAGATGGAAAGGCAGTTGCCACTGCACATAACAAAGTGTCTCCGTTCGTTGTGGCTAAATGGGGGTCAAGCCTATGAAGAAGCCACAACACACCTTTTCACCACTTAACAGGGCTCAAAGGCGTCGGAGACACAGAGACGTT
>JAKPKF010000313.1 GCA_029553845.1 bacterium
CAATCCGTTTCTATTTTTCATCGAAGAAAAGCAAGTGATGAGTTTATCGCTCAAGAAGTATTTTTCATCCACCTTTTCTTCAAGTAGGTCTTTTAATTTTGTAGTTAATGGCATACTAGTCGGAAAACTATAAGTGGCATTTTCATCCCAGATGGAAAGCATAAAGATTCGCTCTCTATTTTGTGGAATGCCATAATCCTTGCTATTGATTACCTTGTAGAAATTCTTGTATCCGAGATTTTCCAAAAACTCTAACCACTCATTGAAGTAAGTTTTAAATCTTTTTGATATGAGGTTCTTCACATTCTCAAGAAGAAGATACCTCGGTAGTTCATTTTCTTTGTTTGCAACTTCTAGCAATCTTTGAACTTCCCACAAAAGGCTACTGTTGGTGTTGCTACCTTTTTCAAAACCGTCCATTCTTCCACTTATGGAAATATCTGTACAAGGAAACGAGTATGTCCACAGGTCAGCTTTAGGTAATCTATCTATATGTTTTATATCACCAAAGTTCGGTGTTCCCCCATGAAGACTCTCGTAAACTTTAAGTGCATATTTATCTATCTCGCTTATGGCTACCACTTCATGTTCGATACCAGCTTCTTTCAAACCTTTCCGTTGAGCACCAATCCCTGCAAAGAGTTCTATTACTTTCATCATCAATTTTCTCTCCTAATAAAAAAGAGCAACCTCTCGGTTACCCTTACTTTTTTCTTGCTTTTAGCAATCTTTCCATCATTAAATCCTGTGGATCAAGTTCGTCAATCTCAGCTGATCCATTGTCTTGAATGATGGAATAGATCTGATACCAGATTTGGTTAACTTGTTTCATATATGCCTGCGACATTGAAACAAACGGACTGGCGATTGCATTTCCTGTTGTTGGATGTTTTGCTAGCATACCAAATTCTGATATTGCTTCTTCACATTGAATCCAACGAGAAACACTCATTGCATACTGTTCGATTAATTGATTACCAACCAGGTTTTCACAGCCTCTTTTCTTTAGCCACAAGTAAGTGGTCTTGAAAATGTCCTGAGCATATAAGTCTTTTCCATTTTTCTGCTTTGCTTTTAAATAATCTTTTATCGGTGGAACATCGACACCTTCAATTTCATCTGGTGTAACAAAATCCGACATATTATCAAAGGTTGTAGTTAACACTTCCACCTTATTTTTGTTGGTTGGTTTCTTTCCACTACCTATTCTTGCACCGCCTCTAGCAGTACCGTCCTTCGCCATCGCTTAATACCCCCTTTGAAATGAAAAAAATTCGCACGAAACCCCAGCCTCGGTGGTAGGTCAAAAGGTACAAAGATTTAGACCCCCCCTACCCCAAATTATCAGTTTTATTAGACTGTTTTTCTAGATTCTAAGTATTTTACCTAGATTCGTTCGTAGGAACTTCTATCACCCAAAGGGGATAATAACCTCATCGCTTGGTTCAAATAATAGATAGATTTTGAGCCAACAGATGAAACTACTATCTATTTAAAGCGATATGATTTGTGCATCTTGCATAAGCCTTTTTGCAAGGGTCTCAACAATATGCGTATCTATCTTCATGTTCTTCCAACTTGATAAAGGCCTATTTGTAACTAGTATAATACTTCTTGTTTCTTGTAAGAACATAAGTATCTTATAAACTTGGATTAACTCTTCTTCTGATGGAGTTAGATAAAACATATCATCAACAATCACCATATCAGCAATTAGAATATTATTCCAAGTTTTTTTCTTTATCTTGGATTCGACTAATAATTCTTCTTGTGTCACATAAACCACTTTCGTACCTTTTTCTATAGCACAATTACCAATTGTAGTTGCAAGTGAAGTTTTCCCTGTTGAACAATCTCCAACAATAATGATGTTTTCTCTTGTTTCATTAAAATCCATTTCTTTAATTCTTGATAACTGCCA
>JAKPKF010000317.1 GCA_029553845.1 bacterium
TTCCAGGCGTTCACTAAGATCTATCTCATCAGATGAATTAGCTGCTTTTTTCTTTATTGCTATATCTTTTATCTTATCTAATAAGAAATTCAATCTTTGCTCATCATCCATTTCTTGATAATTTGGCTCATTGATGATTATGTCCATGTGCTCAAGTCGTTGTAGCGTAAGTTCTAGGCCATGTATTAGTGTATGATAGGCAAGAGGCTTATTGTACCCTTTAGCTAAGTCTGCCTTTTTTGCGTTCTTTAAGAGTTCTTGGATTGTTTTATCGAGAACTTGAATATTCCCAGTCCTCACTTCCGCTATTATTCGCGATTCGATCTCGATGGGATATATTTGAGGAGCGGGGAGGACAGGAATACATCGACTATTCACAAACATATGTTTTCCAGCTGGATGGTCCTCTATATAATCTAGGAGCCTTTTTGCGGTTCTATATGAGAGCGGTACCTCATTCAAGGTCGATGCGTAATTTCCGCAGGAAAGCATGATATCTATATGGTATATTTCTTTTAAATCATAATGAAATAATTCGAGATCTCTTAAGAAACTATCATAATCTTGTGATTCTAATAAAAATAATATTGCAATGCTCTTTGGCCCAATAGAACATGAGAATGCGCGATTATCCCATTTTAGCTCAACGGCTTCTTCAATATTAAGCAATGCAAATCTTGTGGCTGAATATGGATTCTGTAAAAAATCTTCCTGTAAAGAGGAGGTAATACTTGCTATGCTTACTGCAAATCCTTCATCGCCTCTAAGCTTTATGCCTGCATCCGCTAGTAAATCGGCTACTTCTTGGGGATCGGAATAGTTTTCTTCTAAAAGATCACGTACAATGCTCTGTCTAAGTAGAGGTTTCCTTCTTTCGAGGAGATCCTGAAGATGTTCTTTTTCATTAGATAGACGAGAAATGCCTTCTTTTATTCTCCCTAAGAAATCTTTTTGGACAATATCATTTTGACCTTTTGTATCGGGTATCAAGTTGGTTGAGTTATCATTTTGCCTTGATAATCCTGCATAGTCCGCTATATCGAGAAGAGGTTTAGTATTTCGTAATACGAGAAAGAATACGAATAATGCACCTATTATAGAAAAGAATACTCCTATAGCGATGGAAAAATGTACTAAGGTACGTAGTCTTGCGGCATAGACGCTGCGCGGTGTCGCTGAAATTAGCGAGAATCCAAATTTCTTCGAGTGAGCAATAGAAACTAGCCATTCTTCGCCGCCCAGTTGTATTTTTTGTTGAGCATCTTGATCCAGCAATCCCATCTTAAGTGCGGCTTCGCGCGCTTTTGCAGAACCTACCGCAGAAAGAATATTGTGATCATGATCGAGAATAAATGCACCACCATATTCCGCTCCATATAGTCCAGATAAAAGCTCATTGAGCCGATCTCCATCCAAAGCTGCAAGAACAAAACCAAAATCAGGGTCTCTCGAACCGATAGGCAAGCTATTTATGCAGAGCACCGCAGATATTTTATCTTGATCCGCTATAATGGTATCTGCTGGAGCAAATTTCATTCTTGCTCCTTCCTTGAGAAATCTTTCTTC
>JAKPKF010000324.1 GCA_029553845.1 bacterium
CATTTTTCTAACCTCCTTTTTATTTCGTCTCAAAGGAGATTTATATTTAAGTATTGTGGTTTTTTAAATGGAAAAGAGAGAAAAATTATTTTAGTTTTTTTAGTTCTTGGTATGTGGCATTTGCTTCATCTTTTGCAAGGTAATACTGGCCTAGATATTCGTCTCCCCTCTGGAACTCTCCTTTGGCGTTTAAATCATGTTGTTTGATATCTTCACTTATCAGTGAGTCGGATAAATTAGCATCAGTTGCATAGTAGTACATTACAGCCCCAACTGATTCGGTAGCACTTTTATATCTTCCAAGATTATTTGAGAGTAATTGTTGTGATTTTCTTAAAGTAATCACAAGTTGATTTGCCTTAGATTTAGCATCGTCGCCTTTTATATCTTTCACAGTTTCAAAAAGCTCAGTTATTTGGTTTGAGTAATTAGTATTCTTATTAGCTATTTCATCCAATAAGAGTACTTCTGATTGAAGCATTGAAAGAACATATTTATGATCAACATTTTGAATTTCTCTATTCTTAGTAACATAATCAATTCTTTTTGTCTGCTGATCCCAGTAGGAATTATATATTGTGTCTATCTCTTTTTGAGTCGTCTCTATCTTCCCATAAGACTCAAAAAATTTATTAGGAATTTGAGTCTGATTTACACACATTGCCATAGTGCATACCAAAAATAATGCACCTATTACTAAAAACTGTTTCTTCATGTTTATCACTATTGTTAGAAACGAGGGGCTATTTTTAAAGTTTGTGTCTAATGTTTATAAGCTAGCTAAGAAAGCTTTAAAAACATTGATTATTACCTATTTAAAAAGGGGGAATTAGATGGGAGATAAAAAGCAAGTTGAAGTCAGAACGTTACGTGAAGGCGGTTTCATTATAATCGACGACGAGCCTTGTAAAATCATTAAGATACAAACTTCTTCTCCGGGAAAGCATGGATCAGCTAAGGCCAGAATCGAGGGTTTTGGAGTATATGATGACAAGAGAAGAACTGTGGTAAAACCAACTTCTGACAAGGTATTTGTGCCTATAATCGACAAAAAAAGCGGCCTTGTAAACGCTGTAATGGGGGAAAAACTCCAGCTTATGGATATGGAAAGTTATGAAACTTTTGAGATCCCACTTCCTAGTGAATTTACTGCTGAACAGCTTGAAGGCAAAGAAGTTGAATACCATGAAACTATGGGCAGGATAAAAATTGCAAGAATCAAAGGATAAATTTTTTTTTATAAAATTTAAAAATTAAAAAAAATAAATTTTTAATTTATTTATCTCAACTGAGATACTAACTGCTGAGCTGCTAATCTTGTTTCTTCCCTGTTTGCACCGGCAACTATTAGGACGTCATAGCCTCTGCCGAATGGGTCTGCAATCCATTCCCACTCACCAGGCGATGTTGCCCAGTCAACAGTGGAAGCTCCCATGTTACCAAGGTCTCTAACTATGCTGTTGTATACTGGTCCACCTACAAGGATTAGATTCTTATGCATTGATGTTGTATTTATTTCAATATCAAGCTTTATTAGCTCGATTGGGTCGATGTTTACGTTCTTAGTATATGTGATAGACTGAGCAATGTCTACTGTGGTCTGGGATATCTTAATCTTTGCACCATCAATGTCTTTTGTACTACTGTTTGCTTTTCCGTAGTATACCCCATCTTGAGTAACTGAAGGAGAGGTGGAAATAGTACTATAGTATCCCCTATATTGTTCGTATCCTGCACCTACAGGTGATACTCCATTCAATGTCATGTTTGCTTTTCCAAAGTCAACATCCTGAATTGTCACAGAGAAGTAATTATCTGGACCATAAACTGTAAACTCAGTTTCACAATCTGGTATGTCGATGTTGTCACAAAGTTGGAGTTCTAATGTATCGAAGTTTGCATCTGGACATGGTGTGTTGCACTGTGGTGCAGGCTGCCATAGTATGAATGCCTCAGAAATGGAGGCATTTTCAGGTTGTGCTGGGGCTAATCCATCTTCCCAGGAATACCAGCCTAAATTGCCATTTCCTACATCTGATCCGTTAGCATCATATGATACTTTTCTCCATCCACCAGTTATTGCCAATCCATAGTCGTTTGGTGTTGTAATGAACGGATCGCAGCATCCCTTGTCTTCAAACCATCCGAAGTCTTCAACTGCATAGATGTTGAATTCTGCAAGATATGTTCCGTCTGCACCGACGAATGTCTTAATACCATCGAGCATAAAGGAGGTATACTTAAAGAGATCGTATGACTTTCCGTCTTTTTCTTTTGACTTTGTAGTTATAACCATATATGGATCGTATTCATTTCTTCCTGTGGGATTGGATGTGAAAGAACCCTTACCACCGTAAACAGCACACTCTGGACAGCATGCAAAACATTTTTCGTCCATAGAGTCCATGACCATGATAAAGCTAAATGGCGAAGCTAGCTCAGGTCCAGAAACTGTAATGAAGGCTTTATTTTCGTAGATGTTGACATCTGATAGATTTATAGTCCATCCATGGAAGGAGTAGGCATCTCCAACCTTCATGATCTTTTCTTTTTCACCATATGGTTTACCATGTGCAAAGTATGCCCCAAGGTATCCATTATCCCCCAAATCAGTGTTGAATGTTGCACCGGCGAACATTGGTGTGTACATCTTGTTAAGGAATTTGATCTTGGGAAGGTATCCTTTTATTGCGGTGTCAAAGTCGACCATTCCGTCACACTTTTTTACACCACATATGTTCTGACCGTTTTCAAGTAATGGGTATCTAATTTCTGCCGTTCTATAAACAATACCCGATGCATGTCCTCTGTCTCCTCTTAAATCAACAATTCCATCCGGCTGATTTTCGATATCAGCTAGAATCACCTGAATTTCTTCGTGTGCTTCCATTGCAGTACCTGTTCCACCAAATCGGTAGTCACAGTCAAGAGCTGCATCAGAGTAAGCATCTCCATCTCCTGCTACATCTACCCATGCCTTTGTAGTAAAGAATGCATATCCATCAAAGTCCCATGTAGTATCTCCGTTGTCATAGCTTCCGCCAGCATATGCTGGAAGAGATCTTACTATTGGGTATGTTGGGTCGTTAGGTGTATTTGTATGTTTATTGACAAGGAAATATTTTCTGTTTGTAGTTACACTCCTATAGTAAACTCTGTCTTTAGAGTCCCAGTCTTTTGGAGAAACTGAGCTCCAAAGGGTATTTAGTTCCTTTGCAACAACATGGCCAGAAGGATTTCTTATCTCTCTTGGCATTACTATAGCTACAGAGATATCGTAGACTGAGCTTGGTTTTTGGTCATATGCAGTTTCCCAAAATTGTGTTGAGTATAGTTCATAGTCTGTGTACCATTTTGCTGTTAATTTAGTTCCATCTGTACAAGTTGTAGCATTGTACTCTTCAAAGTTCAATCCATTGCTTGTCTTTGCTAATCTATCGAAGGAGTAGTTATACTCCATCATGTTGTCAAAGGTTGCGCTTGAAGACCTTGTGACAGTCTTAGTTTCCTCAACTGTTGCCATGTTTCCAACTGCTGCTGCGATTAAAGATCCAGACACCACGTCTGATGCGTTAGCTGTTGCACCGACTGCAATGACGACGTTTGGTTCTCCAGTTACTGGATCGATGAAAAAGCTCCTTGGTGGAACTGATGCAGCTGCTGCAGCTCCTGCTAATGTTGCTCCTAACATTAGGGCTCCCGTTAAAGCGGCTCCTAACATTTTTATTTTCATATTATTTCACCTCTATTGCTAAACAATATTGTTTAGCTGTAATATATTGTATTTCTGATAGTATATAAATCTTTTGGTTGCAATAATAAAGAAATAAATTAATATTGATATTATATATAATTATCAATAGTTCATTAATCTATTGTCTATAATGCAATGAAAAGAAAACTAACAATGCTAAAAATAGCAATAAAAAGCTTAAAGCAAGCCTTAAGTTAGATATATTATAAATAAAGCAGTTATCCGAAGAAAAGAAGTTCTAAAAAGTTTTTAAAATAAAAGAAAAAAATAAATTAAAATATATTTATTTTAATTTAGTTCAACATTGCAATTAAGTCTTCTGCTGCCATTCTTGTTTCTTCTCTGTTGGCACCAGCAACTATTAATACATCGTATCCTTTGG
>JAKPKF010000418.1 GCA_029553845.1 bacterium
CCAAGCTATATGTACAGAGCCAATTAAAAGGGGTGAACTCATAGGCTGGAATCCTCCGTATATACACGAAACTAACCTAGGAGAACTTAGAATTTATAAAGAGTCGGAGCAAGGACACCAGTACGTGATTGGTGGGGACACTGCAGAGGAAGGAGACTACTCTGCCTTAGTGGTTTTAGACAGAGAAACCATGGAACAAGTGGCGTTGTGGTGGGGTCATATCGACGAGTTTGAACTAGCCAATGTAGCGTTCAAGTTAGGGACCTACTATAACACAGCACTTATTGGGATAGAACGTAATAATATGGGGGTGGCAGTAGTTAAAAAGTTAGACGAACTCGGCTATAAAAATCAGTATAGGATGGAAGTCATAGATGAACTAGGTAACAAGGTAAGGGATAAACTGGGCTGGGAAACGAATAGTGGGACAAGACCAATACTTATCAGTGATTTAAACCAGGTGGTAACAGAGCGTAAGATAATTATTAGGAGTAGAGATATAATAGGGGAGATGAAGAGTTTTATTAAGAATGCAAAAGGTAAGCCAGAAGCCCAAATTGGAACTCATGACGATTTAGTTATTGCAACTGGGGTGGCGTACCAGATGTATAAGAGTGTGCCAAACAAAATAGGTAACGGGGATATTTATATTAGAAAGTATAAACCCAATACAACATTAAATAATTTTAGTAGGAATTAGTATGGAAGACATATTAAGCGCCCTAGACGATGTTACTGTAGGAAAAGCTTCTACAAAGACAGAGTCAAAAGTTAAATCTGCTCCAAAGGAAACAGCAATTAAAATGGGCAGAATTGACTATAAAAACCTTAAGGAGGTTTTAAAATCTAAGAATCTTTATGCTGTTAAAAACGTAGGGAAGACAGATTTAGTGTGTGACTGGGATTTAAACTTAATGCCAGAAGAGTTAAAACCAGAGTTCGATAACTACTTAAGTGATAGGTACAATGTGTATCAGATTAAGGAAGCAAACCTAGACTTCAGGATTGTAGTTCTTTACAGGGAGGGACGAAGCATAAACTTTATGCACCAGTTCATGACTGAGAAGAAGATTCCTAATCTCGAGACAGTTCGAGAAGGTAAAGAGGTTTTAGTTAAATCTCAATTTGTACTACCTGCTGGAAAAACTGCAATTGTTACAGAGGACCAGTATGAGTCTCTTAAGAGGTATGAAAAAAGAAGGCAAGCTTCTGACGCTGGTGTATCAGATTGGTTTGGAAACCTAGTGTTTAAGCAGATAACTGACCCCGATATGCTCGAAAAGGTCGAGTACAGTTTTGTTACTGTGGCTGACATTAAGAACAATGAGTTTGAAACTCAGGAGCATGAGTTGGGTCCTGTTAAGAAATCTGCTACAATTGAGTATTCAGATGAGCTGGATGAACTCTAATGGTTGAACTGATTTCGGTCAAAAAGAGGAATAAAGAGTTTGACGACTTCTTAGAAAGGCTTATACAAACTGGCTGCAGTTATGAAGCCGTCATAGAAAATGGAAACGTTACAAAGCTTTATGTTCGCATTCCAGACAACGGGGATTGGAAAGACCTCAAGTACGGTAGAATACTTGGGTCAAAAGTGGTATCTTATAAACAGACAATATACATTCCTCGCATAGTAGACGGTAAATTTATTTACAATTACAATGGAAAATAAAACAAACGGGTTAAGTGAGTCCGAGATTAAGTTTAATAAACTACTCTTAGAAGCCGTAGAAGCTAACGAGGTAGGATGTTTCTGGAATGATGGTCCGTGGCGTGATAGATGGGATATCCAAAGAAAGTTCGCATATTATTTTTATGAGGATATTGACCAGAGTGACGGTTATCGCTCTAACGTTAAGTCCCCAGAGATTGTTGGTAGAGTACAGGGTACTTTGCAAAAGATGAACAAATTCAATCTTGAGTTTGTAGTTCGTCCTAAAAACGATAGGGCAAAATTTTCTGCTGAGATTAATCAGTTACTATTAAACCAATTATTTAGAACAAAAGAGTTTAAATACAGGCTTAAAGACGCATACCAGGACGCTGTTACAAATGGTACTGCAGTATTAGGTGTCGAGTGGGTCACTGTTAAGAGGGAAGTTAAAATGCAAAAGACTAACCCAGACCAAATGACTGAAGAGGAGCTAAAGGACTTTAAAGAGAACGGTATTATCCCTTATGAAAAAGTTACTTTAGTAGAGCCAGACGGAGTTTCCCTTGTAAACCATAGACTAGAGAACGTGTTGTTTGACCCTTCGTGCCAAAGTGTAAATACAGGGCACAACAGGGCAGGACATGCGTTTGTTACGGAAGTATTAAGCGAGGATAGGTTTAAAACGCTGTTCAAAGGTAAGATGTATAAGAATGTCAAAAAGGTTAAACCTAACGCAATTGACATGACTGAAGAGGGAGATACTAGAGGTAGGGATTCATTCTTGGCAGAACCAAGTGATTACAACAAGGAATACATAGAAGTGGTTCATGGCTATGGTTATGATGAAGACTGGTACATGATTAGGGCAAACGGAATCTTTATTTATGAAGGACCACTTCCCTATAACGACAAGGATATTCCATTAGCTACATTAAGAGCTTACAAGGCTCCTTATCAGCTTTACGGCATCGGACTACCTGACTTACTTATACCAGTAGTTACTCAAATAGAGCTTATTTCTAACGCTGTGTACGACTACATTATGTACACGACAAACCCAATGTTGCTTATCCAAAAACAGGATTATGAGGATGTTACTAGGGTATTAGAAATCGGAGATGGAGCACCAGGTACAGCAATACCAGTTAGTGATGTTAATAGAGGTTTTGATACTGTTAAGTTCCCAAGTTTATCCGTTGATGTATTCCAAGCTTTGGGTATCTTACAAAAAGATGCTGTTATTGCAAGTCAACAGGACCCAACACAACTGGGTGTCATTCAAAAGAATGCTACTGCTACTGCAAACATTCTTAACAAGGAAATTACTGAGGCTTATGTGATGGCTATGGTAGAGAACTTCAAAGAAGACTTAGAGCAAGTAGCCAAAATGGTCGTAAGTAGAATCCATCAGTTTATGACTGAAAAAGATGTTAACAAAGCAGTCAATGGGGAAAGTATGGTAGACGAAATAGAAAATTATCAGATTGGGATTGAAGACAAGAATGTTGATATTGATTGGGATAACAGAAGTATAAAGATTAAGGACGACCCAGGAGAAGTGTCCTTTATTCCTATTAAGTCGGATATATACGAATATACTGACGAAAACGACAAAACCCTTGAGGTTGGACTTAATGATTTTGATATAGAACTTAGCGTAGAGAGTGTAGAAATAATTAGTAGAGCCCTAGAGAAACAGGAGGCGGGTGAGCAATTAGCACAACTTTCAGGATTTATGGTTGATACGACCAACCCAGCCAAGGTTGCTGCACATCCAATGCCACTTGTAGACGCAGTTTCCTTAATGGAAGAGGTGTTTGACAAGAAGGGTTGGAATAAGAAGCACCTACTTCAATACAATAAATTAGAACAGGATTCTATAAACAGGGCTAAGGCACAAAACTACGAAGCGTTTAAGGGTCAAAGACCTATGCCACATCCAGGAGAAAGTCGAGAGCATATAAATATCCATACACAGTTTAATAAAGAAATGCAGCAAAGACTCGAGGTCATGAAGAAAGATATTGAAATGATGATGACACAAGGTCAAAATCCTCCAGGAACGTATAAACAGGAGTTTGATTTAACTAGACAGGCAATTGCAATCATTAGTGAGCATATAATGGAAGACAGCCAACCTGCGTATATGGAACCTATGCAAACATCTATGAAGGGTATGCAGATGTCTCAACCTGCACAACAGGGAATGGGACAGTCCGTATCGCAGTCTGGACTCGGTGGCAACCAACCAACAGTCAACCCAATACAACAGGCTGGTATGGAGGGTGGACCAGGCGAGCTAGGTGGTAGTATGGGAATGTAATTTTATTATTAAAAACATGGAAGAAAACAAATTATCAAAAGCTGAGTTGGAAAGATTACAAGAAGAAGTTAAAAACTTGGAGGGTTCTGTACTCATGCAGATTACTAAGAGAAAGTATGATTTAATGAAGGATATGGCAGCAGATATGCCTACGTACGACAATGAGACCATGGCTAAAAGAGAATTTTACAGGGGCGTTGTGGACGGACTGAACTGGTTTTTGAAAGACGTGCATACTTTTATTGGTAGAACAGAAGAGGTCTTGCAAAAGACTGAGGAATAGTTTATATTTAAAGAAATAAGAGTGGTACCTAACTGCTCTGAGTAGCACTACACCGAAGAGGCTATAAGTGGGAATTAAGAATAGTTCCTGTTTATAGCCTCTTTTTGTTTAAAAGCAAAAAGATGACAACGGGTCGTTCCGTTATATAAATTAACTGTATGTTCCTTACAATGGGAGAAATAAAAAAGACAGACGACATTCAAGAGGATGTCACAGAGGAAGTAGTCGCAGACACTACCGAGTCTGAGGATTCGTCATCCGAAACTGGGGTAGAAGATACCTCGCCAGAAAGTGTTGAAACAGAAGAGACCGAGACCGAAGAGGTGGAGGACAACTCGGAAGATGAAACAGAAGAAGGCGAAAGTTCTTTAAAAGAAGACTCTGAGGAAACGGTTCCTTTTAACAAGAACCCGAAGTTTCAAGAAAGAGTGAAGGAAATCGAAACTAAGTATGGAAAGAAAGCCCAGTTGTGGGATACAATTGCCAAACTGAGTAATAGTGACCCTGAGTTCCAACTTGAACTAACTAGAAGACTTGAGGCTGCTGGTGAGTTACCTAAGGGTACTTACGAGATGGCAAAACAAAAGGCAGAAACACAAGGAGTCGAAAAACAAGACAATAATAAAGAGCCAGACGAACTAGAAGAGAAGGTAAGTAAACTTCCTGAGGTTCAGTTTGCTAGAGACCTAATGCGTAAAAAACAGGAGGAGGAAGCAGCTGAGGAAGCCAGAATAGAAGGAGTTTTGCGAGACTTCGAATCGAGACATACTGACATAGCATCTTCAGAAAAACCTAAGGTTGTTAGAAAAAGAATAGCGACTTTAGCCGAAGGTTATGTAGAAGAGGGTATGAAATACGAGGACGCTCTTGAAGAGGCATACACGATTCTTTTTGATAAAGATAGTTTATTGGCTCGGGAGAGAGAAAAGGGCGAGGTAGAAGGGCAAATAAAAGCAGGTATAAAATCTGTTGCAGGAGCCTCTGCTGGTAGCCAGAAACCAAGTAAAACACCGCTAAGGAAGTTAACTCGGGAAGAAGAGGAAGCAAGAATCATGCTAGGGTATTCTAGGGAGGAGTACATTCGATTTAAAGATTCTGACGGTTCTGTTGAATAATTTAAATTTAGCGACATAGAAATATGTATAACGCAAGAGTAGTTAAAAAAGATTCAGAAGCAACAGTAGTAACACTAAAAGCTAGTGAGACAATAGCAAAGAACGACTTCATCACAATCTTAACAGATGGTGAGGCAGAAGTTAGTGCTACTGGCGAAGGCATTTTCGGTATTGCACTAGAAGCTGCAACAGTTGGGAAACCAGTTAGAGTCTTAAGGGCACATCCAGGAATGGTTGTTCTTATGGACAACGACAACACTGGTACAACATTTGCAGCCAGCCACGTTGGTGCAAGATTTGACATAACAGGTACAACTGGAGCTCAATTAGTAGACACTTCTACTGCAGCTCAAGACGGTACTGATTCAGGTCAGTTATTCTGTATTGGATACAGCCCAGTTGGGTATGGATTCGATGGCGATGCTTCTATTGGTCTTTTTGAAATAGCTGAAATACAAGGTTTAACTAACGCCACAGCATAAAGTTAGTGATTGATTTAATTTGATTTAATTTGGAAAATGAGTACACTTACAACAATCTCAGTTCCTAATGTTATAGACCCAGGTGTTAAAAAGCATTTTGTTGACGAGTATAAAGTAAACAAGATTGACTTAGGTAAAATCTTCAAAATCTCAAATCAGGAAAGCGCTACAGACGAGTTTAAGAACTACACTGGATTAGCACAACTTTCGCCTGTTGGAGAGGGAGAAACCTATTCTGAGGACGTTCCTATTCAGGCTTACGGTGTTTCTCTTACCCCTGTAAAGTACGGTAAGATAATGCCAGTAACTTATGAAATGAGGAAATGGGCTAAGACAAAAGAGATTTGGGATGCAGCTAAAATGCTTGGAAGAGCAGCTGCTAGAACTGAACAAGTTCACGGAGCTTCCGTGCTAAACAACGGTTTCACCGCAGCCTACACATCATACTCTGATGCAAAGCCCCTATTTGAGGACGACCATCCAAGAGCAGATGGTGGTGCTGCACAAGACAACGAGTCAGCATTATCACTTTCTGAGACAAACTTAGAGACTTTAATATTAATGATGGAAGGACAACTTGACGATAGAGGACAGCTAATTAGCTGCTTCCCTAACAAGCTTGTAGTACCTCCTGCATTAAGAAAGAGAGCTTTAGAAATTCTCAAGAGTGATAAAAAGAGTGACTCTGCAGACAACGATGCTAATGTCTACAACGGTTTCCAAGAGTACTACGGTACAATGAAACTTGTTGTATGGGATTATCTAGGAGCTGCAGCAGGCGGTTCAGATACTGCTTTCTATCTATTTGACGACAATGTTCACAAGCTAATGTGGCAGTGGGCAGAGAAGGCAAATGTAAGCAGAGACGAATCTATCGGATTCAAGAACGACACCATTCACTATAAGAGTAGAGATTACTTTGCATATGGATGGGGAGACTGGAGAGGAACAGTTGGTTCAACAGGTCTTTCTTAATTTGTAACTTAGACTGGCTATGGCATTAACTGAACAAGATTATCTTAGAGCAGCGAATGACCCTAAATTCATGGCAGCCCGATGGAAACAAAGGGTTGCCATAAGCCAAGAAAAACTGGACGAGTTTCTTGCCAGTGGTGCTAGTGAAGAAGAAAAGAAACAAGAGCTTTTAATGCACAGAAAGCGTATTGAGAGAATGAAAGAAGTGCAAAGGAAAGCAAAGGGGTAGTTATGTTAGACCCGATACCTTGAAGCAAAGCTTCTTAAATTCGGAGGAAAGCCGAAAGGCAATATATTAAATAACATTTTAAAGGAATAATAATTATGAGTAATGGAACACATTTTAAAGGACCTGTAGATTCTAAGGGTGGATTTACGGTTGATGGTAAAACGGTAGTAGCTAGCGAAGGCGGAGTTGCAGAGGCTGCACTAGCAGCAAATGCAGTTACAACAACTAAGATTAAGGACGGAAACGTTACTGCTGCTAAATTGGCAACCGATGCAGTAGAAACTGCTAAAATTAAAAATGGAAATGTTACTGCTGCTAAATTGGCAACCGATGCAGTAGAAACTGCTAAAATTAAAAATGGAAATGTTACACTGGCTAAATTATCAGCAGGAATAACCCCCTCACACATTGTTAAGTACGCAGGTACAGTAACTTGGAGTGGTGGTACTGCATCTAAGGCAGTTACAGTGACAGGAGTAGCAGCAACGGATATAGTCTTAGCTTCTTTCTTGGTAACACCAACACAGGCAGCTTATATTGCTAAGATTGTACCAACTACAAACACGATAACAATTACATTAAGTGCAGCTAACACATCAAATGATGCTCAAATATCTTATGTAGTATTAAGAGCGGCAGCTTAAATTTAGTAATTAAAGAATATGATAATTGAGAATGTAGACGGTAAAGCAAAACAGTCAACTGTATATTCTTGGGCAAGTGGTTCTGTGACTGCAGCTGGAACAGCAGCAGCGACAGATTTAACTACTGTAGAAGGATTTGAAGATTTGTTTGCACCATTTTCAGATTCAACATCTGTAAGTGGAGTAACTATGAAAAGAGTTCCTACTAAGATAAAAGTTTTAGCTGATGGTGCTGCTTACATAAAGATAAATGGTGGGAATGTAATAACAATTGGAGCAACCACACCTTTTGAAGCTGATGATTTAGTAATAAAATCTATTGGGGTATCAACTGGTGGTAGTGCAGTAACAATAACTGTGTACTTACAATAATTTAAGGATTTTAAAAAATGACAACAAAAAAAGAAAAAGAACAATTACTAGAAGAGGTAAGGATTCTCAACCTTAAAGTAGATGATATTAAGTCACAGAATAGACACTATGCAGAGGAAACCGAGAAATTAGAAAGTGCCAAAACTAACTTAGGAAAAGAAATAGATAGTCTTAAACTTGAGTCTTCTCAACTTGCAGAAGTAAAAAGTAGACTAGAGCAAGAAGTTGAGAAAGAGAGAAAGAATCTCTCAGACCTTAAAGAGAGAGAAAAGAAGGTGTCTGAAAAACTTTCTGAAGAGCAAAAAATTTTGGCTGAAATTAGTGCACAGAATATTAAAGAAACCAGAAGGGCAGAGGAATTAGCTTACAAAGCTTCTGAAGCACAGAAAGAATTAAATGATGCAGAAGAGAAATTAAATGTAAAGTTTAATTCTTTGAAAGGTTTTGAAGAGCAATTGCTTGTTAAAGAAGGTCTTTTAAATAGAAGGGAACAGATGTTGGACTTAAAGGAGCAAGGAGTTAAGATTTAAGGCTACTTAAATGGCACAAACAGAAGAAAAACTTGTCAAAATAGTTGATACAACTATGCACAGTAGGGGTGCCTCGGTTATTCAAGAGGGAGATTATGGGGCTTTAGTCGTTAAGGATGTGAGTGGTGGCAGTTCTTCAGCAGAGAATGCTTCTTTAGTTTTAGGGTATGACGACAACGGAAATGTTTCAACGATTACAAAAACGGTAGGAGTAGTAGTGTCTACTAAAACACTAACCTATACAGACGGTTTATTAACTAATATTAGTGCATGGGAGGAAGTATAATGGCAGCAAGAACATTTACAAGTGCAGGAACAGACAACCTTTGGAGTAACCCAGCAAATTGGGACGGTGGTACAACCATTCCTGCAGATGGTGATTCGGTAACTATTCCTTCAGGACAAACCTGTGAGTATGACTATAATTCTGCTTACACTACGGGTATAGCGGGAATAACTATTACAGGAACACTTTCACTAACCAGAACTGCTGGGACT
>JAKPKF010000421.1 GCA_029553845.1 bacterium
CAGATTGCATTAAAGACCCACCAAAAGGCGATATTGCGCTTCTCTCTCGAAGATATGCATGGCAAGTCAACTTGGGAGGCTCAATACCCCACAGCCACTCTGCCAAATCTGCGAGCCAAGTTCGGGCATACCGGTTATCAGCGAGAGATACTTGGACAGCCGGTTATCGAAGGGAACATCTTCAAGAACCACTGGTTCACCAAGTATAGGAACCTACCGGAGCCATCCCAGATGAAGCGGGTCTGGCTCTATGCCGATCCAGCCTGGGGGGAGAAAGGCTGCTTCAAGGCCATTATCTCCATAGGCTATGATGGTAATCGCTTCTATGTGATCCATGTCTGGATACGCCAGACTGAGAACACCAAGTTCTTCAGATACTACTATGATACCTATCAGGAGCTTGATCGAATCTATAGAGTGAAAGCCAGAGCAGCTTGTGAAACTACCTATGGTCAGGCACGTATCCTTGCCGATTTTGATCGGTGGGCAACTGACAATCATCTGCCTCCGATATCTCACAGAATAAAGCGGATAGACAACAAAGATAATAAGAACCTGCGTATAGAACGCACCGAGACCATTATCGAGACGGCTAAGGTACTCTTTCCTGAAGGTCAAGACACACCAACACTGATCAGTCAGTTCCTTACATATCCTGATGGCTATATCGATGGCTGTGATGCCTTGGCTGGCTGTCTGGAACGCTTCTCCGAATACGATATTGGCAGGAACAGAGTCAAGGTCCGAAGGTTCAGCTTCTAATGAACTACTATGATCAGCTAATGCTTGAGTACTATAGGGTCTTGAATAATGCCTGGAAAACCGAGATCAGAGATGCGACCCGACTCGCCATCCAAATGCTGAGTGACATGCCACGTGCTGAGAAGATCAACAAGAACGCCATAGATAAGCTTATGGGCATCATCAATACCCAGTTGGGAGACGACTTCGCAGCTATGGTCAATGAGCCCACCAAGGCGATAATAGACCGCTGTATGCGGCTCGGACTCAAGGACACCCAGGTACAGGCTCCCACCAAGACTAGTATCGGGCTTTGGGGCATCGAAGATCAGCATCTCTCATCCACCATTCAGAAACAGCAGTTGTTCTGGATCGGGAACCACTTTGAAGCAGACGTACGTCAGAACTTCGCAGATACTCTCACTAAAGCTATCGAACAGGGCTATACCAAAGAGATGTTGGCTGATACCCTTAAAGACCAGTTCAATGACCTTGCCAATCGCTCATCCCATTACTGGCAGGGACTGGCAGAACATACTGCACTCAGAATCCGAGAGTTCGGAAGACTGCAAGGTTATAAGAAAGCGAAAGCCAGATACTATAAACTTGTAGTGATACTCGATGACCGCACCAGTGACATCTGCCGGGCTCTGGCTGCCCAGGACAAGGTCTATCCCCTAAACGATGCTCTGGAAGTAATGGATAACCTCATGGCTCTGGATACCAAGTCCAGCAGCCTGGATGATGCCCGGGAGTATATCAAAGCTCTTGCACCTTGGATCAAGGATGACCAGATCGAATACGACTCAGAGATGAACCCAGTCGGGGTCTCCGGAGCGCATACTCCATTTCCGCCGTTTCATTGGAAGTGCAGGACAATGACAGCCATCTTATAGTTAACAATCATCTAGGCCTTAACAGAAATATCTGGCATTTCAGTAGTTACTTCAGTGTCAACAAATGACCTTTGCTCCCGAATGATCTTTCTCTTCTCGATAGCTGGAGCAAGACAGAATAAATCGAATTCCTCTTTATCAATCTCCGAGGCATTAGAAACATGAGGGAAAAGCAGCTTAAGGTACGCTGTCGCTAACTTGATTATCGCCTTAACGTCTCTTGTATCTGAATTTTGTGGGATTTGAATTAGATCTGAGACGATTTGACTATAATGGGAACAATTCCTCAGCTTGTGTAATATCTCGCTAAAATACTCTACATTAAGAGTGTATCCGTTTACTATAAGACCCTGATTAAGCCTGATAAGTTTCCAGCCCTCAATGAATCCATGAATTCTATCCATGAGTGCAGAAGATTGAAAGAAACTGGGCAATGATACAAAGTATCTATTTGATAATGGACGCCAGTCCGGTGATAAAGAAATGTTCCCCAACATCATAAGTCCCGCTTCAGATGATCCGCTATAATTAGCAACCGTAAAACGACCACTTTCTAGGTAGTTTTTCAACGCTCCTAATAACTCATCTTCATTAGCGAACTTTATCGTCTCTATCTCATCAAAAGTCACGAAATCGTAGTTTTCAATTATACCAGGAGTTCTTCTGCCAATATCGTACAAGAGTTTTGCCCTTGATACCACTCCTCCGCTAAACATCCACGTATATTTACTTAGATTGCCAAATACATATGATTTTCCTGTGCCCTTAGGGGCAAGTTCTATCAAGTTGAGGTTAGGCTCAACAAAAATCAATAACCGAGATAGAAAAAGTAGTTTTCGGTCGATTGAGCTAAAACCTGTTTGTGTATCTTTATTATCAGGATTATACTCCATCGATCTTATAAGTAAGTCAATCCATTCGTACACGGTGAAATTTTTCCTTGCTGATTTGAAGTATTCTAGGTCTACCTGATATGGTTGGAATGGTTTATAGTCAATAAGTTGTACATGCCCACTGACATTGCCCATAGGGGGTACATATACTAAAGTGATAACGCCCCAATGCTCTCCGTCTGATAGGTACTTTTCGTGTTTCTTGAAAACATAATCGGGTATGATACCAATATTTAACGAGATACCGTGGTCTGGGATCTCGAATTTAAACAAGTCATTTTTTAGATCAACCTGAATATTGAATCTGGATAGTATTTTTATTGGTTCCTTCTGTGTTTTTAGCTTAACGAGTATGCTTTCATCCTTACTCGGTATATGATTATCCATGAAGCTAATTAAGCCGTCCACATCTAATGAGCCATCTGAGGAAGTATACTTCTTGATTAGCCAATCTTTGATGAATGACGGTAGATTCCTACTAGAAAAAGCGTTGTACCTGCTCTTGATCTTAAGGACAGATTCATCTGGGAAATACTCGCATATTTTCACGTCAAGTGGGTTCAAAACAACTCCTCCTGTATTATACCTGATTTTATTAATAACTCGATGTCACAGTTCTGACCATCAGCGATTAAAGTTGCACCATAGTGGCCTGAGTTTAATCCTTTGAAACTACATGTCCAATGATCTTGATTAAAAGTCATATTAAACCTATTTCCTTGCACTAATATGAAAGGGATCCCTAAAGGTTTTGGCTGGATAGTGAGTTCAATTACTGGATTATTCGCTGTAACTCCAAGGAAACGAGTCGGTTTAACTACCAATCGCTGTTTTTTGACTCTTCTAAGTTTGATAAATGGGATTAGAATTTCTTCTGGAGTTGCCCCCCCATGGGCTTCGAACGGTGGCCTATTTCCAAGAGAAACATGCTTCAACGCTATCAAACACCTTCTATCGTGCATATGTGGAGATTCTACTACGTGGAGAATTTTTATCTGATCAGAAGCGAAGTCGCTGCCGTCTTCAATCCATTTATAGCGGCCACCATGTTCAGTATCAGACATACCTAGACCCTTGTTATCAACGAATTCTTTAATACACAAATACGATGAGCCATGATCAGAGCTGATTACAATAGAATCACTAGAACTAGCCAATATCTGCCTAACAATCGATTGAAGTATTGATATTTGTCCTAGTAATACCTGGCTCATATTATTAGATATCTGATTGCTATGAATGTATTTATCGAGATCTAGTATGTGAAGAGAATCGGGTATTCTATTAACATCAGTAATCGTGGGCAGAAATACTCGTCTAATATCTACACTTTCAACAAACCACTTATTGTCTACGTCTAGTTCTTTGATTAGATGCAGTAACAATGGTGTCCATTCTGCTCCAAGGCAATCAACCCAGTATACATCGTCATGTTCGTTAGAATGGTCAGGAAGTTGTTGCTTGTAGTACCATTCATATAGACCTTGTGCATCGCAATTTACTTTGCTCAGGATATTGTCGATCTCAGGTTGTCGCTTCCAAGTAAGCTTACCCAAACAATATTCTTTAAAATATGTTGTAAGCCATTTGTTGCAACCCTTGGAAATGAAATCGAATCCATCCCAGTTTAAATACTCAAACAGGATTGTAAATCTACGGCGAAAAACAGGAGATTTGATAAAGGATGCGTCTTGTCGCAGTTTTTTTAACACATAAAGTGATTCACAAATCAGAAGTCCCGTAAGAACATCAGGATTACTATCCACAAAATCGACTCGCTTATCAAGTTCGGAACTAACTTGGCTTTCGAATTCATCGGTTGGTTTGCCCAATTCTTTGTGAATAAAAGTTAATAGATTGTATCTCTCGTGTAGCCACCGTTTACTACCAGGTTGTTGAAAAGCGTATACCCAGATGTTGTGAATCAGTTCATTATCCGAATATTCAGAAAGAGACTCAAGACAAAGACGGAAGTTGTCATGCGTGTCATCTCCATTACATTTCGATTGGTACCAATTGCTTAACAACCATTTTTCCGATGCACCAGTTAGTTTCAAAAAATGCTGTATAAATGATCTCTGGCTTAGGTCTAAAAGGCAATATTCAAACCTCTTGCTAATGTAGCTATCAAAGTCGAATTGAGCAATTGACTGGGGTGACCTTAGGAAGGTACCATACAAGTCTACCCAATACTCAAAATCTTTTGTTTTGTACTGGAATGGAATTACTACATTGAAAAGTGATTGAATCAGATCACGATAATTACTGACTTCGTTAGAAGATATGAAGACCTCATCTGGCAAGAACTGCTTTGCTAAATAGTTCAGATTCGCTGAAGTAGAATAATATCTACTTTCATAGTCGTTTTTCCAAAGTGAAAGCCATGCTTGTGCATTGGTTATAAATTTAGGATCATTAGTTACGGGAAATGTGACACGATATATATCTGACATAGTTACATCGTCATTGTGTAACTTCCAAATTGGAGCCCACTGATGCTTCCTGGAAAAATCCTGAAGTACGAAGTTTTGAAAGGGTGTCCAGATTCCGTATAAAGGTAAGTAAATCCTATTGTTGACAGTTGGTGGATTTTCAATGCTATCCATAAGATAGTTGAAGAAGGATATAAACTCATTATTTTGATAAAATCTTAGTACTTCTGAGATAGGATATATTACCGAGTTAGGATTAGACAGTAAATCCTCAATCTTCGTGAATATATCTTGTTTTGTGGGAAACACGTCAGCGTTACACAAAGCACTCAAATCGATATGGTTGTCCGTTATCTTGCATAAATCAATGACCAATTCTCTGTACTGGGTCATGTTTTCAGAAAATATAAACCTGACAGGGTATCTACGATTCGCCATATCGCTGATCTTTGATTCTTCGATAATCTCCAGCATTAGATCATCTATAGAGTTGAATACCTTATACATCGATTCCTTCTTCACGTAAAGCCTTGATAGCCACTTCTATGGTCTGAGGAACAGATGATAGTATTCTCTCTATGATGAGTATTGCCTGAGGGTCCCATCCAGCATTTGTAAGGCTATTTACTATCCTCATAGTCGCTAAATTATACTCTTGAACTGAATCAACTGTATCGTTGTTATCTTCAGAATCACCATTTGCAGTGTCACCCATATCAGGGCCATTGTCACCTGTAGTATTGTCGTTGCCATTTGATGTGTTAACACCACCATTAGTAGCGCCATTGCTGGCTTTCTGCAAAAGGAATGTAAGTACTCTATTGTGGGTGGTAACCTCGTCCTCGCAGGTATAAACTAGCTCTTCACCGGAGTTCTTGATGATGTATTCTTCAATCGCATCAATATCTAGTTCCGAAACATTATCTACTGCCTTCAACTCAAGCCACTTTTTGAAAAGCTCCGGGTTATTTTTGGTGTCATTGAATATAATTCTGAGATCAGTTTGTGTTGAGGATATTTTATTATACGTCGTGTGAACAAACTCACTAGAGTATTCTTCGTCTTTGACTGCCTTGAATAACTCAATGATTGAGTCCAAAGCACTTATTACTGCTTCGTTACCTTGTGCTATATCGTGATATTTTGCGATCCACAGAGGGTATCGAAACTTGTTTTTTACATAATCTAGGGCAATGTCCCAAACTATCTGCTTTAAACTATCTTTCTGTTTTGGATTAAAAATTTCGCATAGCAGTTTGATTAATTTGTCCTCGTGGGGAGATCCGATTCTGATTGTCAGTTTCTTACTATCCACTTGCTCATTCTCTGATGCGTATTCAAAGAAATTTACAATAAGTTCAATCATGTCCTGAGCATTTACAACTTTAGCGCTATCCTTCAAGTAAACCTTGCCCAAATATGGTTTGAATAGCCAAGCTAGCATACCGTAAAATACTGTACACGGATAATATCCGTAAGGTGCCTCAGATAAGAATTTAAACTTCTTACCAATGTTAACGACGTTCCCAGTATTCTCGTTCATAATCTTGTCAAACGTAAGCTTAGTCTTCGATATTATGTGCTCAGAGAATCCCTGTGACACTGAAAAATCGTTGTTCAGTGCATCTTCACCCTTCTGGGTATAGTAGAATAAATACAGATAGGCGTAAGATGACTTAAGTTGGCTTTCAAATTCTTTTTTATTATCTGACAGCAATATTGCTTGGGCTGCCTTTCGAGATGTCTGTCTCTTCCACATAGTTGAAGTGGCTATTTTATTGTTTTTACTGCTTAGTACCTCAGGCCCCAGATAGAAAAACTGAAGAGACAAGTTATTATTGATGAATTCATCATATTTGTTCAACGGAATACGTTGCTCAACTAGAATGCTAGAAGGAAGTTGAGTGATTACTGTGACGTAACCAAAAGATAGCTGCTTGATCCAGTTATTGATAATCAAAGACTGTTGTTTCTTATATCCTGATAGCTCGTCATAACTGAGGTTTTGACTTTGAGCTACAAGCTCATAAGCTTTGTAGTGAAGCACTTTCTTGTAGTCTTCAGTGCTAAACACAGTATCTAGTATGGTAAACACATAAGGTGGTCTGTCCAGTTCAGACTGCCAATCAAGGGTTTTTACAAGTTCTTGAGCCTCTATCAACTCTGCTTGATGAAGACCAATAAACACAACGTGGAGAATTTTGTAAGTTCTCTTTCGTGCTTTATATATCTTCGGCATTAATTCGTGTTTTTTAATACTTGCGGGCACGATTAGGCATTCAAGCGTGAGAGAATCAGCCGTTTCTCTCAACACATTCTGGAGTAGCATTCTTGATATATCAAACAATTGGCTATTATCTGCTAAGTCGGTAAAATCAGTGGTTTGTTTAAGCAGCTCATCATATTTTTCTTGTACTTCGTTATATGGAATTCGTGAGCTACCAATTTCGTACAAGCCACTTGGATTTTTCACAATTATGTGCTCATGATCTATAAACCCAAGACACTCAGTGACACTCTTTGCTACCTCTGATCCCTTAAACATGAGCGAAACATTCTCCTCATTTGGCTTTAGAAGAGATGAACTTATGCCATCAGCTACTTTAAGTGTTTTAACGAAAAGGTTCAACAACAACAATCCTTTGTATATCTTCATATAGTTGTTATCTTTCTTTTTTACTAAATCACTATATGTATTGTAATTACCAAGAATAGAGAGCGAGTTGACATCGTCCATTTTTTCAAGTTCTGGCAGAAAATAGTCAAATATCAGATCGACTGTTAGAAAGTCATTAAGCCCATCCTGAGGATTAGTCTTTATGTACCTGACAAAACCACGGTTTTCATCATGCAGGAAGTTGAATATA
>JAKPKF010000369.1 GCA_029553845.1 bacterium
CTTTTGCCATATCGTTAACCATTTTTTTGGTCAACGTATTTCAGGCACTGACAGGTGCTAGGTGCTAGGTGCCAGTAAGTCAATGCCTAAATAACGTTGACCTTTTTATTACTTAAATTACTTCTTTTATAATTGTGATGATTTACTGTTGATAACGGGAGATTACTCGCAGAGTTATCCTCGTTATCAATAGTATTTTTAAACATTACTGGTGTTAATTTTCTCAAAGCTTTGTGTGGTTTTCCTGTGTTATACATATATACAGCCTTGTCTAACAGTCTTCTAAGTGACGCCACATCCGTTGGCCCATAAGGATAAAGATAATTGTTTTTGATTATCCCATTTAATCTCTCTGCATGTGCATTTTCGTACACCTTCTCTTCGGTCATTGAGTTTATCATTCCCAACTCTTTTGTGATTGCTTTAAATTCGTTGCAATAGTACTGGCCTCCACCATCTGAGTGCATGATCGCCCCTTTTAAATTTACCTTGCCTCGTAGTTTTTCTAATCTGTGAAGTGCTGGTATGGTGGTATTCTCTGTGCGTAAATTGTCGCTTTCCGAGTACCCAACTATCTCACGATTATATAAATCCATAATAAAAGTAAGATATCGAGTCTTAGATCCAAGATCAAAGTAGGTTATGTCACTCACAAAAACCTGGTTGACACGTGTAACCTCAAGATCCTTTATCATGTTCGAGAAACGGGTCACTCCAAGGCTGTTGGTTGTAACTCTGAAGTTCTTTAATTGCTTAATCCTGTAACCTGAGTCCATGCACAACCGCTCAAACTGATCTCTCCCCATACAGCTCGGGTTAAGCTTCAGATAGATGTCCCTGGCTGACATACGAGGATGGTCTGCTCTTATCTCATTGATCAGAGGAATAAGCTGTTCCTGCTCTTCATACTTGTATCGTCTGCGACTTAGCATCTGATGAAAAGATTGTTTACTTATACTTAATACTTCAAAGAGTCTGTTCATCTTCTCCCGGTGATCTTGCCTGTTGAAGTGGTACCAGACGAGAGTTTTGAACCTACTTTTTTTTTGATATCAACTCCATAGTCAGCCTCTGCTATCTCTATCATCTTATCCTTAAACTCAAGCAATAGCTGCTTCTGTCCAACTATCCTCTCGAGCTCTTTTATGCGCTCCTCAAGCGCTTTAATCTTCTGAGTGTCGCTCTTTGCTTCAACTACTTGTTTTACTTGTTTCTTTGCCATTGCCGAATATTTGTAAATCCATCTGTAGACCGATGTCCTGCTCACAGAGTAGGTATTGCAAATATCGGAAACAGATGATAAATTCTTCTCTAATTCCCGAATTTTACTTTTCTTAAAATCTTCACTAAAACTCCTCTTATACTGAGGTTTGTTCTCGTGATCAAAATAATTTACTTTTGCCATATCGTTAACCATTTTTTTGGTCAACGTATTTCAGGCACTGACAGTTGCTAGGTTCTAGGTTCTAGGTGCTAAGCACTAAGAATTCTTCCCGGAACCCGGAAACCGGAACCCAGTACCCAGAACCCAGTACCCAGCACCCAGAACCCAGTACCCAGCACTCATCACCCGGTTTCACCTATTTCTTATATTTTGCCAAATACTGTTTTGCCTGTTTATATACATTATCTGCTGTAAATCCGAATTTTTCGTCCAGCACTTTGTATGGCGCAGAATAGCCAAAACTATTCATACCCCATACTGATCCTTTAGGTCCGACAAGTCCCTGAAGAGTTACGGATAATCCGGCGGTTAGTCCG
>JAKPKF010000379.1 GCA_029553845.1 bacterium
AAATGTTAGTTCAGGACATAATTGCAATTAAGGAAGGCAGAATCATTACAAGTGATGGCAGAACTGTTGACCAGATTTATAAAGGTTTTCAGATTTACAAATCCGGCAAGGCACCTGCCGAATTTACCGCTATTAAGGAAAAAGATCGATATGAAGGTTCTCTTGATGACGTCAAGAGGCAGATTGATAAATATTGGGAAAAGAAGGATGCTGAGGAATTGACGAAGAAAACAGGAGATGATAAAGTTCCTTTAGAAGAAGTCTCAAAAACTGTCAGGGAATTGTATAACGAATATGGGGCAGTCCTAACTCCGGACAAGGTTATTATTAAGTTTATACGGAAATATGGATTAACGTCGTCTGATATAGATCGGCTGATGCCCTCAATCAAGTTGGCTTTAGGAATGCTTCCTAAAGTTAAAGATGAAGTGCTGAAGGGGAAAACTAGTGATATTGCAGGTAAAAAAGTAATTAGTATTACATTGAATGATCCAGATAATAGTCTTATTGAATTTCTGGATTGGTTAAAGAAAACAGCTAATCCTGGTCATTCATTTGTGGTAGTAGGAGATCCTGAAAGGGAAGGAAATTCTGCACCTAAGTTTGGGTTTGATGGGGATGGTGCGTTTAGAATAGATGATATTAATATTAAAGAGGTAATAGGAGATACTCACGACGCTCTTGATCCCGATGAGGCATTCGACATTAGAGATATAGAAAAGGAAACAATCAGCAACGATTATTTCAGGAAAGTGTTATTCACCGCTGATAGATTGCAGTTGGTAATAATGTGTTTGAACCCGGGAGAAGATATTGGTGAAGAGGTTCACCCGACAACAGATCAATTTTTCCGAATTGAGGAGGGGGAAGGAAAGGTAATTGTGGATGGTAGGGAGATAAATATAAAAGATGGCTCATCTATCCTGATTAAATCAGGAAGAGTCCATAATATCATCAACGACTCCAATAAGCCATTGAAGCTTTACAGCCTATATTCCCCTCCTCATCACCGGGATGGATTAATTCAGAAGGAGAAATAAAACTATGACATCGACAAGACAACCATTAAGAAAAAGCGTATTGAAGAGCAAAACCGCCATTGCTGAAAGAAAGAACCGGCCCAAGAAGGTTGTTCGCAGAACAGTTACCATTACCGAGTCTACCATTATGACCGTCGGTAATGTACAGAAGGAGAATAAAGTAGAGGTTTCCTTTGCAGCCG
>JAKPKF010000003.1 GCA_029553845.1 bacterium
TTTTTTTTTTTTTTTTTTTTTTTTTTTTTTTTTTTTTTTTTTTTACTACTAAAACAACTACAACCCAACTACAATGGGCATGAATGGTATGGATGGACATACATAGTGACATAGAACATAAAATAAACCATACACAAGAAAAGAAAAGGGCTCATTTCTGAGCCCATGTTTATACTTACTTTTCCATCCTAGATATCAGGTCCTTCGTCCATTCCACTTGTTTTTTGTACTCAGGTTGCTCTAGAAACCACTCTCTTATCTTATCTCTCAGTGCATCCATGCCTTTACATACTTTGCACCAATTATTATTAATGTAGAAATTCTCTGGATTCTTAAGGTCAGGCTCAATACTTACAGCGCCTAATTTCTTGCCTGCACACTCAGCTTCTACCCAGAACATATCGACTCGAAAGAAACGCCCAGTAACGTCAGTATTCTTTCTATCTGTTATGTATCTACATTTGAGAGTAATTCCATCAAGGTCATCATCGTCGAGATTAATACATATCTCCATTAATATCACCTCCCTTTCTTTCGACCTATGGTGAAATTTTCACATAAGTTGGTATGATGGACTCTCGGTTTACTCTTCTATCAACTCATCTACTGCATTCTCTGTAGTTCCAAACTCAGCCATAAAGCCCTCAAATTTCTTCCAGAGCTTCTCGAAGTCGCCGCCTGCGTTTGCAAGGATTGCATCATAATCTCCGCCCATATCTGCTATTACCTTCTTGAGCGCTTGTTCTCTACTAATCCCACGGGCTCCACGGGTACCAGTAGGCTTGATAACTACGGTGTAAGTCGTCTTGTTGAGAGCGTTAAATTCTCTCCGTGTGAGTTTCCGCAAGATACCTTGGACATATACCCTAGGACTCTGACCGTTAACTAGCCACTCAAGTATTTCGTCCTCAGTGAGAGTAGTGAAGTCGAAGACAACATCAACTGTGATAAAGTCCTTGGCTTTTTTAGCCTCTTCATTATAGGAACAAGTGATTGCTACAGTTTTCTTCCAGTCCATAACAGACCTCCATTTCGTTTTTTATTGGTACTCAACTACGCCGAGGTCCATCATACCATCTTGATATTCAGTTGTCTTGCCCAAGGTCTGCACTCTTGAGTTCAGGTATCAACCCTACCCTCACGGAATTACTCACGGCTTCCCTTGTTACTCGCGGTTTGTTCAACCGCTTTCCATACTCAATTATACCATAAGTGCTCGTTGTTGTCAATTCGAGGTATAAATATAAAATCGAGGGGTGCCTCTAGGGGAAACACCCCTTCCCCGTGCGAGTGGAGGCTCATTTCT
>JAKPKF010000422.1 GCA_029553845.1 bacterium
GTATTACACCAACGTTTGATGCTGTAGGTCCATTTTGTATCGGGGCAACAATTCCTGATTTACCAACAACCTCCAACAACGGCATTACAGGTTCGTGGTCGCCTGCTATAGACAATACGCAAACAATTACTTATACCTTTACCCCTGATGAAGGGCAATGTGCTCAAGAAATAACCTTGGAGATTGTAGTCGATGCTAGTATTACACCAACGTTTGATGCTGTAGGTCCATTTTGTATTGGAGCAACAATTCCTGATTTACCAACTACGTCCAACAACGGAATTACAGGTTCGTGGTCGCCTGCTATAGACAATACGCAAACAATTACTTATACATTTACGCCTGATGCAGGGCAATGTGCTCAAGAAACAAGCTTGGAGATTGTAGTCGATGCTAGTATTACTCCCACGTTTGATGCTGTGGGTGCGTTTTGTATTGGAGCAACAATTCCAGATTTACCAACTTCCTCCAACAACGGCATTACAGGTTCGTGGTCGCCTGCTATAGACAATACGCAAACAACTACTTATACCTTTAGGCCTGATGCAGGGCAATGTGCTCAAGAAATAACCTTGAAAATTGTAGTAAATGAGAAACCAACCCTTACTCTTTTTGCTAATAGAACAGAGATAACTTGCAAAGAACCAACAGCAACTATTACTGCCAATGCAAGCGGTGGGGCTATTCCGTATAGATATAGAATAAATAATGCTGATTGGTCTGTAAATAATAACTTTACAATAGAAACTGGAGAAGTTGTTGATATTACTATGGAAGATAACAATCAGTGCACAGCCAATGCTCAAATTACAATTTCTGAGAATAAACCTTCACCTATAGTTACTGTTAAAACAATTCCAGCAGTATGTTACCCCGCAACTATAGATTTAGCCAATGCAATTGTTACAAGCAATGCTAGCATTAATAAGTACTTCTCTACTAGCAATTTGTCAACTGAACTAAGTTCTACAATAGTGCAAGGTGTAACCAATAAAACATTCTACGTGGCAGGATTTGATATGCAAACAGGCTGTATGGGCAATGCTACAGCTATCCCTGTTCAAATAAACGAACTAAATGTGCAGCATATTGGCGACACAATTGTTTGTGAGAATAACACAGTTAGATTATGGGCAAGAGGTATGGGCGAACAAGCAACTCAATACAAATATGATTTTTATCGTACAGGCAATAATCCTAGCTATGCTGTAGCCAATAGTACCCAAAACAGGTATATTGAAAGTATTACAACTACAAAAGGGAGTATTCTTTATAATATTGGCGTACAAAATGGGGCTTGTCAATACACTCAATCGGTTAATATTACGACCATACCCTCTCCTGTCATACAAGTAGAAGAATCTTCAAAGGGAGTGAAAACAATAGTAGAAAATGAAACTCATCCTCCGTATCTATATCGTTATGATAATGGAAATTGGCAAACATCACCTTGGTTTCATTTACATGAAAAAGGGACATACACGGTTACTGTAGCCAATGCTCGTGGCTGCGAAACAACGGTTCCGTTTATCGTAAATAGAGCTTTAGACATCATTCCTGCTTTATTCTTTTCTCCAAATAATGATGGGGTAAACGATACATGGGAAATAGAAAATATTGGT
>JAKPKF010000424.1 GCA_029553845.1 bacterium
TAAGTTCCTTGGCGTAAACAAAAATATAGACAATTCTGGTTTGGATTCTAATAAACCTGTACATGAATTTATTTTTGAATTAGTAAATGCTAATCAAAAACAAAGTTCTTCTTATCTCTCCGATGCTGTTGAAACAATAAAGCTTAATTATAATTGTCCTGATTCCGAGAAGAATGGAAGTGGTCCAGGTTCATGTGGTGGTAGTAATACTTCTAGTAACAAGCCAAAAAACGATATCGTATCATTGAAAGAAGAACAAAAAGCAATTAAACGTATTTTATTAGATTATAATCGACTATCCCAACCAAAAGATGATTCATATAACCAATTATCCAATAGACTCAAAGAAATTAACAAAACATTAGATATTGAAACACCTAAATCAGTTAGTGTTGATATAACAGCACCGTCTAGGTCTGCACTAGAAAAAATGATCCAAGGTGATCCAACATTTGACGATGATCCATTACCATGGGACGAAGATTATAATGTTAAATTGGGTGGAACGTTATACCAGATCAGACTAGAAGGTTGGTATGATGATTGCCTAGAAAGTCGAGGTTACGATAAAATAGATCCAGATAAATACCAAGACGTTATACAATCAGACTTTAAACAAATCGTATCTGACGAATCGGGATGGGGCAACTCAAAAGAAAATATTTATGGTTATGTACCCAATGTTCCTGGAACTACATATGGTGTTACTTATATTGGTAGACCAATAAAAACAAAACAGAATTCTGAATATTTGGAAGATGCGACTGACTTCATAAAACTCAATTATAAATGCCCCAAAGGAACCGTCGATGATTCCAACAAGTGTAATCCGGAAGAACAAGAAAAAAGTAATACATCTGATTCAAAATCCGCTTCGGAAACATTTATTGGTTTCAAAGCCGATCACGATTTCTCTTCTCCTCAAGATAGATCTGCGAAACATGTTAAAATAACTACTATAAAGGCGATTGTATGAAAAAAGATAATAAATTTATTGAAAATAATGAAAAGTCTATAAAAATATTGCGTCTTGGCCCCGAACAGGAAGAAGATAAAGAAAAATAACCGCTAATCTTCTTCCATTATCATATTCCAAAGGGCTTTCAGCAACGTTGTGTCACCATCTATCCCAATTACATCACATTGTCGGCACTTATATGGACTTGTACTATATCCCAGAAACGTATGGTACTTCGCGTAATACCATTCACTAAAGGCCTCACAATATCGAACGTTCCAGCATTTACCACATGGAAGTAAGGTCATATATCCTCACATCCAAAAAAGTGATTGGTTTCATGTTGTTACTTCACCTCATGTACTACTAGTAATAAGTTTTGGTGGCATTATAATATTATGCCACCCTTTTCTAATTGCTTTTTGTAGGTCTTAACCATTCTCTCAGCTGCGGACCTCTGTTTAGGACTTAGTGTTCTGCCTCTCAATATCTGGTCTGCTAATGAGTGTCCGAACTCAGTGTCTCTTCCATTAAAGCCTTGTCCGTCCTGTTTTATTGCTCCATCACACCTTCCTGCTAAGTATATCAGGGCTTTTTCTAGCTGTCCGTATTCTGGCTGTTCTTGTCGTTTTTGGTTTTCTGTATTGATTTCTATTTTTGGTGTTTCAATCTTTTCTATCTTAACTTCTTCCGGGTTCCCCATTCTTAAACTCGCTATGAACCAAGGCTGTAATAGTCTTTTATTGCGATTGAAGAATCCCTGCCAGCTTGCATCCAAGATGTATGTTTCGGAGTAGTCTTTAACGGACCTTGTACACCGTCCTGCAGCCTGCATAGTAGCAACTGCAGTATTTAAATTGTATCTCTTGTAGTTGTCTCGCTCGTTTCTGGCCTTTATGAATTCGTCTGCAATGTTCTCAAAGGTCAACTTGGCTATTATGTTTAATGGGTATTCTGGTCCCTTAAGGTCTAAGCCTTCTTCAAAGTTCACGGACAGGAATATTGCCTGGCCTTCTGTTGTCAAGAACTTGTTTTTGCTGCCTTCCCTGTCAGATTGATCCTGTAGTATGCAAATGTCCTTGTTTGGCATACTATCATAGATCATTTGGGCCACTACGTAGGCTCCGCAGTGTACCATAGTTTTCTTGCCGAACCGTTCATGTAACTCATTGATCCTCTGGGCCATCTTTGGTGCTGTTGTTTGTCTTTCCTTAAAGTTCATGGACCCAACCGGATCATAGTAACAGGTCCTGTGTTCAACTGGGATCGGGTGCTGTATAACCACGGACTTATAGTTTTCGGTTAATATCTGGGTCGTGGGTGTCCCTGATGCCAGTACTACATATTGGAGCCCCTCAATCATGTCCTCGAATTCGGACCTGCCATCTAACAACCGGAACTTTCGCTCGCGGTCTATTATGTATGGGTGGCCCTTTTCTATGTGGGCTAGGACCTTAACACACTTCCTGGATTCGCGGCCCAACTTGTTCTTTTCCTGGTTTAAGGCTACCTTTCTGGCTAAGTCCTTTTCTAGGCTAACCTCCCGTGTTAACTTCTCGATTTCGACTTCCAATTCGTGGTAGTACCTTCTCAAGTTCTCGGACAAATTGTTCAAGTTAATCCTGTCCGGGATCTTAAGGGTGGCTCGATCTATTAGGGCCTTTTCTAAGCCCGCACTTTCATCCACTAAAAGGATTACGGTTTCGTCACGAACGGCTCCAGGCATCTGATATCTGGCTAATGTTGTGGCCCCAAATCCGCTGTCCATGAACTTCTTGTAGGCTATCCTGTACTGACACTGAGCACAGCTTGAGCAGTCTTCGATTGCGTCTTCCCAGCTCTCGTATGGACAGTCATCCGCTGTTATGTCCCGGCCAAGTACTTCGGACATTGGACCGCAAAAGTAATTACGCTTGCCTTTCAGGACTGGCATGGCACCAAAAGCAGGCTCGTTTTCAAGCTGGTTGACTAATGCTACTAGTGGCGTGGTGTAAACTACCCGAACACCCATCTTTTCGCTGAGTATCCTGCCCAATACAAATAGGTCTAGGCTCTTACCAGCAGCGGTGGGTGCATTAAGCTCAACTACTTTCTGGCCATTCTCAAAGTGGCCTAATATCTGGGCTATTGCTTCTGCTTGTCCAGACTGAAAACTCGGGAATGGATTATATTTTTGTAGATCTATATTTCCTAGTCCGTACATAAGTCACCTCTTTTTACCAAGTACTACTAGTACTTCTAAGAATATATAGTTTTTGGTAGGCCATAAAAAAAATAAAAAATTAATTAAAAATCCTACAATACATTGATCGTTGTATTGTTACGACGTGGTGTGTAATAGCCTCTTTCTTTACCGAAGTATTGATTGAAATTTTTTACAGCATATACACCATATTTTTTTATGAGTTCTCTCTGGTCGTCCTCTGATAGATGGGTCCCAGAGAAGCTCATGGGAACCTCATCCAGTCCGCGAATCCAGACCATGGCATACTGCCCGGGATGAGGATCCAGGCTCCTGTCCAGCCGGAGAGTCTTGATCAGAGGGGTTTCGGATTGGACTTCCATTATAACTGTATCG
>JAKPKF010000439.1 GCA_029553845.1 bacterium
TGTTATGGATAATGGAAGCTTTAAGATTGAAAATGAGATTCCTGATACAGATATTGTGTCTGCTCTCTATCCTGTTTTAAGGGATTATGTTGTTTCACCAGAATCACCGGATAATACAGCTAATGTGCAATATAGTAATAAACCTGAATTTAATAAGCTTCCTGCAAGATCATCCACTCCTACAATGACTTATGCAGGGATAGGTTCTGTAGATACACCTGCTGAAATACAAGTAAAGATGACAGAGGTTGCCAGATATCTTGCTTCTTTGGGATATACATTAAGAAGTGGTCATGCTAAAGGTGCAGATCAGGCATTTGAGGCAGGTGCAGTTGAGAAAGAGATATTCTATTCCAAAGATGCCAACGAAACCACACTTAAAATAGCTGAGGAGATTCACCCTAATTGGAATGCTGTAAAGGGAGCTGATGCTAAGAAAACTGATTATATAAGAGGTTTAATGGCACGTAACACCAATCAGGTGTTTGGCAGGAGTCTGGACACACCTGTTGATTTTGTTCTTGCTTGGACTCAAGATGGTATTACTCATTATTCAAATAGGACAGTTAAATCAGGAGGTACAGGTCAGGCAATAGATATGGCAAGCAGGAAAGGTATTCCTGTAATCAATATGGCAAAAGCTGATTGGAGAGAACAGCTTCTTGCTGTATTGGCTGAAATCAATGTTAATGAAACTCCTGTTGAAAGAAAAGGAAGTATAATCAGAAGGTTCCCTGACAAGATAATAGGTGAATATAATGGATATGAGTTTAGTGTAAGTAAACTTAAGGAGATTAAGAAGGTATTCAGTGCTAAAGATAATACCATAAAAGATGGTAGAGAGTTTCCAAATAGTGAATATGATCTGTCTGATTATGAAATGACTGATACACAATATAAATATGCCTTGGAGAATCAGGAGATATTAGATAGATTATATGATGAATCTACTAGTATAGAAGAGGAAGAAGATGAAACTATACTTAGTACTATACCAGACATCATTGACAGATTGCTAAAGGATAACGAGAAGTTTACAGACATAAATCAGACGATCCTCTATGATGAGTTTAATCAATTAACAGAGTTTTCAAATGAGAGAAGGGCTGAAATATTGTCTAACTTTGCTAAAAAGTATAAGATGTCAGAACCACAGGCATTAAATTATATCAATGAAGCCCTCTTGAGAGATAGGGATAAGGTTATAGAACTTCTTAAAAAGTGTTACTAATGGAATGTGTAAATC
>JAKPKF010000448.1 GCA_029553845.1 bacterium
CACTGCCCGTTTGGTAAAACCCATAGAGATGGTAAGCCATTATCACTAGATCAATTTGTACAAGATAACAACTATGAAATGGCAGACACTCACACAGATACACCAGATAAGGCATTAATCAAGTCTGAACGAGAGGAAGCACTCGAACGTGAACTATCGCTTCTAGATGAAGAGAGTCAAATGATATTGAATCTTTTCAATGATGGTTACACAGATGATGAAATTGGTAAGGCTATGGGCTTAAAACGATCAACAGTTCAATACAAGAAATCATGTCTCATAAAAACTCTTAAAGAAAGACTTAAAACTTTTATTTAACATTTCTTTGGCAAAAACGTATCGAGTTCCCATTTGACTTTTAGAAGGCAAGAACAGTCTTCAAAAAAATCAAAGGAGGACCGAACTATGGTTGACAATGTTCAAGAAGCTAGAGAAGAACCCGTAGTAAGCAAAGTTGATATTTTTGATTCTTTATTAACAATCAGCTTTCTTACTAAGGCTTTAGCAGAAGAAGTGATGCTCCTAGATGGAGCGACAAAAAAAGGAGGTAAGAATGATGGCGAAAAGGGCACATTCAATCTTAGCTCCAAGTAGTAAAGAGTGGTTCTATTGTGGATATGCTACTAGGTTTCTAGCAACTAAAACTGAAGAGACTACGGAGGCGAGTGAGTTTGGAAGCGAGTGCCATCTGCTTGCAGAATACTACATCAGACAAAGTTTAAAACTTGAAGATTATGATTCTGAAAGTTTATTAACAGCAGATGAACTAAAAACAAGTCTTAAGCACTACTCAGAAGAAATGGAACGATTAGCAAATGGCTACGCTAACTATGTAATCAGCACAGTTGATTATGAAGCAAATCGTACGGGCGAGCAGCCAATTGTACTTATCGAACAACTTCTAGAAATGGACTATGCACCAGATACTCATGGAACTTTGGATTGCGGGATTATTGCAGGAGATACGCTAACAATCATTGACAACAAGACTGTATTTATCAAGGTAACACCATTTGATGAAACGTTAAATGAACTAAACAGTCAGCTT
>JAKPKF010000453.1 GCA_029553845.1 bacterium
GAGAATTCTTCATTTAATACCAGAACCAGATGGGGTTGTTCTTAAGGATAGGGGAATTTCTCTCTATTTGAATTGTAACTATGTTATATACAAAGGATGTAAGATATTTCTAACTAAAACTGAGATGCTGATCTTACAATATCTTCTTAAGAAAAATTCTGTCTGCAGTAAAGAAGAGTTAATCTATCATCTGTCTAATACAATCGGTAAAGAAATCTCTCTGGCATATTTAACTGTCAATATATCTCGGTTGCGCAAAAAAATATTTAAACATACAGGTGTGAATCTGATAAAGAATAGAAATGGTTTTGGATATTATATATCTGTTTAAATTTTCTTTTTCCAACTGACTATCTTGTTTAATGCTTCAATTGGAGTTAGGTTATCCAAATCAAGCGATTGTATTTCTTTTTCAATCTCGGAGTCTTTAGCAGTAAATAGTGGATACTGAAATCCTGAATTACCGTTTTTGCCAACACCTTTTGTTGAATTCAGTACATTAATATCTCTTAGCTCATTTTTTTTGACAAACATACTCTCTTGTTCGAAGCTTTCCAGTATTTCGTTGGCTCTATTAATCACCTTGTTTGGTAGGCCAGCCATTTTTGCAACATATATTCCATAACTTCTGTCTGTACCACCCTTGATAATCTTCCTTAAAAATATGACTGTACCTTCTTCTACATTTTCTTCAACCATGACATTGTAGTTTTTTACACTCTCTGGATATTTTTCCTCTAGCTTGAGAAGCTCATGATAGTGTGTAGCAAAAAGTGTTCTAGCTTGAACCTCTGTGATTAGATACTCTGCTAGTGCCCAAGCTATGCTTACACCATCATAAGTACTAGTGCCTCTACCAATTTCATCAAGAACAATTAAGCTGTACTTGGTTGCATTGTTTACAATATTTGCAGCTTCGTCCATTTCTACCATGAAGGTACTTCTCCCTCTTGCTAAGTCATCTGATGCTCCAACTCTTGTAAATATTCTGTCTACTAGAGATATCTTTGCACTATGTGCTGGTACAAAGCATCCAATTTGTGCCATGAGAATAATAATAGCAACCTGTCTAATATATGTGGACTTCCCAGACATATTTGGTCCTGTTAGAATGCACATACGGTTTTCTTTGGAATCCAATTCTGTGTTATTAGAGATAAATTCCTCCTCTACAATATTCTCAATAATAGGATGTCTTCCCTTCTCAATCATGATAATTCCATCTTTTTCACCCATTTCAAAGATCTCTGGTTTACAGTAATTGTTCTTGTGTGCAACATATGCAAAATTAGCAAGTACATCTATATTTGAAAGATAATTAGAGTATTTTTGCAAATCATTTAATACTGGAAAGAATGAATCTCTAAATTCACAGAACAGATTATATTCTAATGTACAAACTTTCTCCTGAGCATTAAGAATAATATTCTCTTTCTCTTTAAGCTCTTCAGTAATATATCTTTCTGCATTTACTAGAGTTTGCTTCCTAATATATCTCTCTGGGACCTTTTCTTTTTGTGCATTTGTAACTTCTATGTAGTACCCAAAGACATTGTTAAAGCTAATTTTCAAAGAAGGTATACCTGTGTCTTTCTTCTCCTTTGCTTCGAATTCTGCTAGCCATGTTTTACTATCTCCTGCAAGTGATCTTAATTCATCTACCTCTTTGTTAAATCCTGTCTTTAATATGTCTCCTTCTAAGATTGTGAGTGGGGGAGAGTCAGAAATTGTTTTTTCTATTTTTTCAATTAATCCTTTTACTAATTTCTCGTCAATGTCAAAAGATATATTGAAATCTTTTTTTAGAATATCTGTAATCTCTAAGAAGTTCTTCAGAGAAAGTTGTAACGAATTGAAGTCTCTAGCATTAACTCTTCCAAGACCAATTTTCCCAACAATACGCTCTACATCTCCTATTTCATTTAATTTCTCTCTAATTTGTTCTAGACCATTTCTGTTTGCAAATAATTTGTCTACTTTATCTAATCTTTCCTCAATACTTTTTTTGTCTAACAATGGATTTAAAATCCATGAGAAGAGTAATCTCTTACCCATTGGAGTAGAGGTCTCATCTAATATACTTAGCAAAGAGTTGGATATATCTCCAGAGTAGGCATTTCTAATTAATTCTAGATTTCGTATAGTGGCCTTATCTAGTATCATTGTATTGTCTATACTAATCTTCCTTGGCTTCTGGATATGTTTTGGAGACATTAGCTGTGTCTCTTTGATATATTCCAAAACCATAGCAACAGAAACTACTTCCAAGGTTTCATTTTCTAAACCTAGATTTTCAATGCTTTTTAAATCAAAAAAATCTTTACATACTTCTTCAGAGTACTCTTTCTTTCGCAGCCCTTTGGAAACAAAATGTACTGGCTTATCATCAAATTTAAAATTCTCCTCTCCTTCTACAAGAAGAATTTCTTCTGGATCATACGAGGTAAGTATTCTGCTTGCTAAATCTTTTTTGTTGTTTCCAGATACTAAGAGAAACTCTCCAGTAGAGACATCACAGAGAGCAACAGAGGTAAAGTCTTTTTCTTTGAAGAATGCAGCAAGGTACTGGTTTTTAGAACTTTTTGCTCTTTCTCCATCTAGAGTTCCTGGGGTAACTATTCTTGTTATGCCTCTTTTAACTATACCTTTAGCAAATTTAGGATCTTCTAATTGGTCAACTACAACTACACAGTAACCACTTTCTATGAATTTGGGTAGGTACTGGTCTATGGCCTTGTGTGGAAATCCTGCAAGTGGAGTAGGGTTGTTTTTTTTGTCTCTGGTCGTAAGGGTAATGTTTAATACTTTAGAGGTAATTTTTGCATCTTCACCAAATGTTTCAAAGAAATCTCCCATTCTGTAAAGTAGTATTTTATCTGGGTATTGTTTCTTAAAACCCAGATATTGTTTCATCATAGGTGTATCTTCCATGTGAGAAAAAGTATATCACGAAAAGGGATATTTAGACTACAGGTTATTTACCTAGTATTAATTTTGTTTCTTCATCTGAGACTGCTTTTCTTGCTTCTACGATATCCTCTGGTAAAACAGCAACTCCATACACTCCTGATTGAACACAGAACCTTAAAAGAGAATTACTATCTTCTACTATAACGATGATTTTAGCTTCTCTGTCTTTTACAACTTCTATAATATTCTCAACTACCTTAAACACACTATTTCTTCCTAAGTCATACTTAGCATTCTTGGCATCTAGTTTAATACCTTGCATCTGTTTAACAATTCTTGGCATGTTAAGAATTAAGCCATCTATCTTCGTAGCCACAATTTCATCTGCAAGTATAACTTCAGATGGGTTATCCAGTATTGCATAGATACTAAAGGATGAACTTCTTCGAAGTTTCTCTCCTAAAAGAATCTTTTTGAACTCTTTCATAATATCTTCATTCATTGGAGCATGTATACCCAATGATACATTTCTTTTCTTGTATATATTTCTAACTCTCTTTACTATCTTAAGAACTCGTCTTAACATCTCTAAATTATTTATATAGTGTGTTCCACCAAAGACCTCATCTGAAAGAGCATTGTTTTCAAACTCTTTTCCTCCAACAAGAGCTTTAAATTGACCAACAGTACCAGAGCCTATCGAAAGAACTACTTCATCACCCTGTGCTAAATCTACATATTCTAATATCTTCTCAGATATCTTAGTAGAGTAATCTACAAATTTCTTCTGTTCTACATGTGAGAGTATATGTCTTCCATCTGCGAGCATTATTTCATCTAAATCTACATAGACAATACCATTTGAATTTCCAACCTTGTCTAACATATCCTTAGCAGGGAGAGTACACATGGAGAAGACTTTTGTAGCAGAGGGGGAAAGAGTAGTATCTCTTGGAATTAGAAGACTTGGCTTCTCCTCCTCAACCTTTACCTCTTCGTCCTTCTTCAAAAGATCTACACTTACAACACTCCCATCTCCGTATGCTTCTACAACGGGATGTAGCGTTTCTTCTTTTCTTTCTACCTCTTTGTATATACTGCCAGTATTTCCATCTACTCGAACCATATCCCCATCCTTAAGAATTTCAGATGCCCCTTGGGCTCCAACAATTGCTGGTATCTTGCATTCTCTACAAAGAATAGCTGTGTCGCTTGTTAATCCTCCTGTTTCCATGATGACACCTCCACAGGAGATAATCATGGATTCCATTTCAGAGGAATATCTCTTTACAAGTAAAATATCACTACTGTTAAATTGTCTATTTACAAATTCATCTACCACTGTGATTTTCCCAACTGCAATTCCAAAACTTGCCCCTATACCAGAGAGAACAAAATCACTACGCTCAGTTTTGTTTTCTCTAATCTCTTCTGTCTTTTGCTTTGCAACACTTACTAGCTTTTCAAAATTGTTTACTGCCTCGTTGCTACTCTTTTGAACAATTCTCTGAGCCTCAGACATAGCCTGAGAGAGAAGCATCTCTTCGCTACGATACCTCTCTAGGAGTGCAACAACTACATCTCTTAGTGTTCTCTTTGCCATACTCATATCTCCCACTGTAATTCTGTCTCTGTGCTCTGCAAACAGTGGTTTGTTCTGTAAAACCCATACTTTACCACCAGAGATTACCCATTCTACATTCTGAACTTCTCTAGATTTGTTCTCAATTATTAAAGCAATCTTAGATATCTCTTGCATGTCCTTGTCATTTAACTTCTGCCTATGACTCCAAGCATTAGAAATTTTAATCTTCTCCTCATTGCCTCTTGCACCTTTCCCTCTGTTCATTGTTCTAACCTTCATCCACTCCTGTGGAGCTATGTGTTTTTCTACAATACTTAAATCTCTCTTGTTAAGCGTATATGAATCTGGTGTAACTTC
>JAKPKF010000455.1 GCA_029553845.1 bacterium
GTCAAATTTAGTTCCTCGAATCCCTATTTAATTATATCACGAATGAATAGTACCCCCTCGTTGTTGGCTCCCTTAGCAAAGTCCAACCACCTCTGCTTATTTATAGGGTCCATGTGGTCTGCTATAAACAGTATTGCCTCCTTGAAGTTAGTATTGTATTCCACAGCCTTCCAAGCACTGTCACAAGCCTCCTCGTATTTTCCTAAGGCTGCCAAACACCTTGCTTTCATTAGGTAAGCATCGTTTCTTTCTGGTAACCAGTTGGCTACTTTAATGTATCGGTCTAGTTCGTCAATACACTCTTGCCACATCTTCCTGTAAAAGTATTCTCTTGCTAGGTAGTATCTTTCTCTTACAAGTGTAGGGTCTTTCTTAATGGCCTTTTTGGCTATTCTTAATGCTCTGTCAGGGTCTTTTTTATGGGCTGGAGAATATCCGTACTCAATAGTGATGTCAACCTGCTCTTCTATTGGTCTGTTTAAGTAGTTGTGTATATCCCCTTTCCAGTATATGTCTTTCTTGTTTCTAAACAGTCTTGGAAACTGGTGTTTATTACCCTTGCCCCCTACAAGTGTAACCCCTAATACTTCCTTGTCAGTTTTGGTAATTATCTCTTTTACTTTAGACATTGGGGTTAGTAGTTGCTCGTCAGCGTCTATTACAAGAATAAAATCCCCTGTGGCCTTAGAATTAGCAAAGTTTCTAGCCTTACAGAAGGAATCCACCCATTTAAAATGATAAATCTTGTCTGTGTATTTCTTAGCGATCTCAACTGTTTTATCTTCACTTCCTGTGTCAACAATAATTAACTCGTCTATTCCTTTAAGGGTGTCTAAGCACTTACCTAAAAGTGCCTCTTCATTTTTTACAATCAGAACTGCTGAGATCATAACTTATTATACCATTATGCCCTTCTAAACGGAGGCAATGCGTATTTCTCTCCCACCACAGGTGTCTCAGGTGGCTCAGGTAGTATCACATCGTCGGCACTTCTTATATAATTCAAATACAAAGTATTGGGCGATGTGCTAGTTGTTAATGCTCTCCAATTATCTCTGTCTGTTACATTGTTTACATAACCTTTTAAGTAACCAAGCCTACCACTAGGTACAGACCAATTTACATTGTGTGTTGCAAACCAACCTACAGCAGGAAGTATTAGGGAAGTTAAACTAGTACAATTACGAGCATAGCTATACATAAAAAAATAATCCCCTACACTAGTAAGCCCTGAGGTGTCTGGTACTGACAAACTTGTTAAACTACTACAACCATAAGCATAGGTATCCATAAAAGAATCTCCTACACTAGTAAGCCCTGAAGTGTCTGGTACTGACAAACTTGTTAAACTACTACAACCATAAGCATAGTAATACATAAAATAATTCCCTACACTAGTAAGCCCTGAAGTGTCTGGTACTGATAAACTTGTTAAACTACTACAACCACGAGCGTAGTTATACATAAAATAATTCCCTACAGTTCCACTTAATACTGCTTTTTGAGAAATATTTATGTCCGTTAAATTGGTAGTTTGATTATAAAAGGATGGGGTCATGTAGTTATTTCCACTTTTGTTCCAATCATGGGCAACCTGCATCGTTGTTGAGGTTACATTAAAGGTTGTTGTAGTTCCTGAGACAGAAAGTGAAGTCCAAGCTCCTGAAGTCCCTGCCCTATAATAGACTGTCCCTGTATAGGCGCTCCAAGACCCTCTGTATAGTCTTATTGCACAAGTCCCACTAGCACTAGCGAATGT
>JAKPKF010000457.1 GCA_029553845.1 bacterium
AAAGTTAAAGTAAAGGTAGAAGATTAAACCGCCTGAAATGCCAACAATCAAGGCTTGCTTAAGGGTTAAAGGACCAACTATTTTGCTTTCTTCTTCTATAAATTGTGGGACTCCGTATTGCATAATCTATTTATAATATTATAGCATTTAAGGGAAGGAATGCAAACACTTGTACAGGTCCATATGATATTGTGCAGTTACAAGTCAAAGGTTTTAAGATAAAATAATTAAATAACAATGTATTGCTAAATATGGGGAAAGGACGTATAGGAAGAAGTATGCAAGTATATGGGACCATTATGCCTTTTTGTAGGTCCATAGCAAGCTCTTCTTTTAAAACAGACAACTTAACAGATAAAGGTAAACATCGCCTAAAGATAATCGGGTGGTATGTAAAGCACGGGAGGAATGTATCTTTAACTGCAAGGAGATTTGGGTATCACAGGAATACCATTTCTCATTGGGTAAAGAGGTATAACAAAAAAGGAGTCCTAGGCTTGAATAATTTACCTAAGACTCCTCATTCGTACCCTCGCAAGAAGGTCTCTACTGAAACTGTGCTCAAAGTCGTTGAGATAAGAGAACAGTATCCTAACTTCAGTAAGTATAAGATAAGACATATCTTAAAAAATGTCCATAGGATAGATGTATCATACAGTACAATAGGTAGAATCTTAAAAAGAAAAGGGTTAATCAATAAGAAAAAGAGTAATAAGAGGAGAAGAGCTAGCTTAAGACCTAAGCTAAGGTATAGAAAAGGATTAAAGATCAAAGCTCCTGGAGATTTAATACAAATGGATACTAAGTTTGTAACTCTCGTAGGAGGAAGACAAGTGTATCAGTTCACTGCTATTGATGTATTAAGTAAACAAAGAGTGCTTGAAATGTATGCAAGTAAATCATCAAGAAGCGGAAAGAGATTCATGGATGAGTGTATGACTCGCTTTCAGTTTAAGATTAAAGCAGTGCAAACAGACAATGGGGCTGAATTCCATAAGGAATTCCACGAGTACTTAGTTAAGTTAAACATTCCTCATTACTATACATATCCAAGACAACCAAAGCAGAATAGTTATGTAGAGAGATCACATCGGTCTGACGAGATAGAGTTCTATTCAAATGGGAATAAGGGGTGTGATATTAAAGTTATGAGAGAAAGACTTCTTGAATGGGAAGATACTTGGAATAGGGTAAGACCACATGAAGCACTTGATTTCTTAACTCCGAGTCAGTACTTAGAGAAGTATTTTAAAGATGAGAAAGACAATGAAAAAGGAATTGTTTTGCAAACTTAAAGTGCACAGTATGTTCGTGGACCTTTACAGTTTTAAAGACTTTCTCTAATTTTAGCATATCTTAAAATAGATGTAAATCTTGACATAATTATTTTTTAAGTTTCAATAATCTTAATATTTTGTAATATTCCTAAGGCAATAAAATTAAAGATAAGATTTGAACCGCCATAGCTTACAAAAGGAAGTGGCAAGCCCACCACTGGCAAAACTCCTAAATTCATAAATACATTGATAAACATTTGCACAAAAATGGAAATAGCCCAACCTGCTAAAAAAAGCCTTGCAAAGTTGGACTTTGAAAGAATACTGATTTTAAGGATTCTATAGAAAATCAGAAAGTAGAGGCTTGCAAGTATTACTACGCCTATAAACCCAGTTTCTTCTGCTATGGCTGAGAATATAAAATCAGACTTTGGAATAGGAAGAAACCCATACTGAGCTTGAGAGCCATTGCCAATTCCTTTACCTAGTAATCCTCCAGAACCAATGGCTATTCTAGCCTGGTCTTTATTCCAATCAGCGTCTAATAAGTCTGTTTCATCGGAAAGAAAATCTGTAATTCTTGCTTTTTGATAATCTGCCATTAAAAAAGTAAAGGCAAAGGCAAAAAGTGTAGCAAAGATAAAGGCTAAAGCAATTAAATGTTTTTTTCTTATGCCGGATATAATGAGCATAAGGATCCAGATGGAGAGGAATATGATAATGGAGCCAAAGTCAGGTTGAGGAAAAACTAAAATACAAGGGAGCATGGCATAAAAACCAGAGAAA
>JAKPKF010000464.1 GCA_029553845.1 bacterium
CTTTCTTACCACTTCTTGTGGTATCAGTCATCCAAGAATTGTACAACCATTGCTCACCATTATAGTAATCCCTGAGCATTTTAACGGTGCTGTTCTTCTTTCCAGATAACAAAACTGATTGAAGTTCTTTTATCTTGTTGCCCTCAAGATATCCCTGCAAGTCATAATATCTCATGTATAAGCAGTTTCAACTTAATTACATATATTGTATCACAATCGTAACACAATTACTAAAATGTCCCTATTAGAATGTCATGTGTTGCTTTAATACCACTCCATGCTAAGCACAAAGCCATTACAATATCATCATGGAATCCCTCCGGTGCTGTGTAACGAACATTTCCCGTTTTGCTTACTTCATACTCAAATATCTCTAATTCGTCTATGACCTGTGGATCGTTTGGTAACCATATCTCTTTATTCTCAATGGCTACAGACAGGTTGTTCACTATCTCTGCTTTACTTTGATTTGTAAACTTAAATGGTGTAACAGTCATTCCCATTGCCACAAGTTCATCAAACACACTATCCCCGTTGCCTGTTGAGTCTAAGATTATCCTACCCCTATTCCATTTCTCCCATGCCGATTTTATTCTTGCTCTCTGTAATACCCAATCTATCTGATTAAACCTGTCTTTGTACACAACTTCATGTGTTAAATCATCTATGACAACAATAACAGTAAAGTCTACATGCTTTGCTAGGTCAATCCCTATTACATATCTTCTTTCCTTGACTGGTTCTGTATAAGTATCTTTAACAACCTCCCTTATCTTTCTGAATACCATACCTTCACCCTCTATAAACTCAGCCATGTACTCCTGTTTGAATACTAACTCTGGGGATAAACTTCTAGCTGTTTCAATCTGCTTTGAAGTCCAATAAGGTGAATCATATACAGTAAAGTGGAATGTCTCATATTCAGGATTCTCACTTCTTCCTAACACTGCTAATTCATGGAACTTGTTTCTACCCTTAGGTGTACCTATTATCTTTCCCTTAACATTCTCGCCTTTTATCATGGGAAACAATGTGTTATCCCACAGAGAGGATTTTCTAAGTATAATACCACCCTCATTTAGCACATATCTAGGATAATTAAATCCCTCTAGGTTCTCTGGCTTTTGTGCAGAACCAAAATCTATTTCACCACTTGGAAGTTTAAGTATCTTCCTTTGGGCATTCCAACTACAATATTGCCAGATATCAGCAAGTATCGGTCTAAAATACCAATCAATATACTTATCTATATTTGCATGTACTGTGTCAACCCACAACGATCTACATCCCAACTCTAAGGTTTCTTCCAATAACCATTGTGCTGTGTTGTAAGTTTTCCCTGTTTGTCTACCAGCATGAATTATCGTGTGCTTTGCTTCATTGAATAATGCTGGACAGATAAACTCAGGATACCTAGTCTTTAGGTTCATTTATTATCTCCCTAGTTATCTTTAATTCCATGTCTCCACCCATCACAATCTCTTGAGGTGCTTTACTAATATGTCTATCTAAATAATCTACTGTATATTTCTTGTCCATTAAATACTGTGCAAGTTTAACCTCTCTTAGAGTATGTTTCTCAGGATGCACTTTTATATCTTCTAATAGGGCTTTGATGTCTGCATAAGGCATATCCGCCAACTGCATTATCTCGTCCATTATCTTCTGTGCTTCCCTTCTTCTCTCCCAACCCTTCTTTTTAGCTTCTGGTGATGGCTGATTGTCCTTTGTGAAGGGTACTGGCCTGAGATTCTCTAGTCTTTTGTCTAGGTTTTTATCTAGGTTTCCCATAGTTTAATCTTCTAATTTAATTCCTTTCTCCCCTGTTAGTTTCTCCCACCTGTCAATTATAACCTGACAGTAATATGGGTCAATCTCCATCATATAACATTTTCTGTTTGTTTGTTCACAAGCCAATAAGCATCCACCACTCCCACCAAATATATCTACGATATTCCACCCCTCTTCACTAAATCTTGTAATGAACCAAGAAGATAGTGCTATCGGCTTCTGCGTAGGATGAACCCTATTACTAGAACTCTCGCCATTGGTTGCATCACTATGTAAGAAAGACGCCCATCTCATTCTAATAAACTTCTTACCTCTTTTCTTTTTACCCCAACATAACTCAAATGGACTACCTAACATTTTATCATAACTTTCCCCCTCATCATCCTCTCTTTTGTCCCAACAATACCAAGTTCCATCAGCACCAGAGTTGGGTAAGGAATAAGCGTAGTAATCTGCACCCCACAGAAACAACTCCTTCACCTTCGGGAACAAGGTAAATATAACCCCTGCATTAAAGGGTTTGCTATCACCCTCTACTTTCTTAAATTTATTCTGATACATCTCCTTATCGTTCCACATAGATGGCATACCTGAATGATCTGTATCTAAATCAATTCCATATGGTGGGTCTGTAAACACCATATCTGCTTTCTCTCCGTTCATTAGTTTCTCTACATCTTCTATCTTGGTGCCATCTCCACACATTAACCTATGCTCTCCTAGTTGGTAGATGTCTCCTAATACAACAGTAGTCTCTAAATCTTCTGGTTCTTCATAATCATCTTCTTTAACTTCCAATTCAACCTCTGGCATTAAATCATCAAACCCTAACTCTTATAATACATCTTCAAACTCATTGGCTAGTTTATCCATATCCCATTCTCCTGAGTGTCTGTTGCTTATTATCCCTATCTTTTTAATCTCTTCTTCTGTTAATTCTCTTTCTGGAACACTTA
>JAKPKF010000001.1 GCA_029553845.1 bacterium
CTGAAGAATACACTCGACATGAAACGCCTGCGCATGCACTCTTCCGCCACAGTCGACGGTAGGTTGTTCATACAGTTTATTGCAGTCATCCTGATAAGTGCCATTCGGAAGAAGATGAGGGAGACCTCACTAATCCGCGACTACACTGTGCGTGAGCTGCTGCGAGAGATGGAAACGCTGACACGGATCAAGTACTCAGGTCGCTACAAGAGCATAGTATCCGAGGCAACCAAGAAGCAGAAGCATATCCTTAAGACACTAGATATTCCGTTGCCTGATTAAGCCTCGTGATAAATTAGGCGGGAATTAAGGGTACAATTACTTCCTAAACATGTGTGCTGTGAAAAAGCATTATAATTATCAGTAAATTCTAACTTTCTCAATATGCGAGCAAATTTTCAACTAATTCATAAAGTAACACATGGATTTGTCGATTTACAGATATCAAATTTAGCTAACAAGGTAAATAAACTTTCTAAATTATTTTCAGACCTTTATATAGAGATCGTTACTGCAGGAAAATCGGCTGCATTTAGAAAAAGAATTCAAAAAATAAATATCTACACACCTTTTGAAAACCAGGAAACGATAGCTTCATCAGCATTCCAAGAAGCAACTAATTTATTATCCATTACTACAGACATTTGGAATAGATTGCCAGGTAGCCGAACAGTAGAATGAAATGTCCATCTAAAAGTAAAAACAGAACTATACTAAAATAGAAGAAAGAGTGGATCGTTGTAGCACAATTCTCTCGAATTAGATTAAATCTTAAAATTTAGAAATTGGATAAGCAAATGGATAAGCAATTGGGATAGATATACTGGGATATACTAGAATACACTATACAATCATCTACAAAAATTCTTAATATAAATATTTACTAATTCTATAATATACAGTAGTATACATATACTTATGGATATATCGTACAGTTATTATCCATTTGCTTGAAAGGTATTTCATCCACCTTCACACGGTAGAAGTCGTTGGTTCAAACCCAATCGCGCCCATAAAGCAATTAACTCTACCGTAAAGAGTTAGTTGCTTTTTTGTCGGTGAATATTGACGTGAAAACCCAAAAGGGTATGTAAAGGGGTATGCAGAGGCTATATGAACAGTGAGTTTTATGGAGTAGAAAAGAGTATGAACTACTATCTCACGAAGCGGAAAAAAGCCAAACGCAGTTACTTCTATGTCAATTTTACTGACCCGAATGATTCCAGGAAAATATTACTTTCTACAAGTGTAGAGCTGTTGCGGAGAAAGATTGGCATCAGTAGCAGACTTCCTGTCACCAGAGAAAAAGAAGCATATGCTATAGTTGAACGAGCAATAGCTGATGGGTTGATCAATCTCGACCGTGATACAAAGAACTTTGCTGACTATGTCCT
>JAKPKF010000010.1 GCA_029553845.1 bacterium
CTAATCAATAAAGGAAGATTACTTATTCCTAAGGGAGCAGGAGTTAAGAGTGTTACCAATCAAAATGGTGAGAAGATTTACTACAAAGCAGGATTTAAGCCTGAGTTCTTACCAACCCCTCCAATGGGAAGTGATGTAGACAGACAGATTAACGCCTTAGGAACTTATATTCAACTAATAGGGGCAGCTAACGAAGCCTTTATTGGTCAAACCCCTACCGGAGTTAAAAGTGGTATTGCTATTGAGACCTTGATAGCTTCTAACTTCAATCAATTATCAGACCTTGTAAAAAACCTATCTAATACTTTAGCAAAACTTGGTGAGGACATATTACAACTAGGGTATGAGTATCAGTTATTGACCAAACCATTTAGAGCTTCAGATAGTGAGTATTACGGAGTTGTAGGTGGAGGACAGGAAGCTAAACAATTAGAGAGATTGGTTAAAGTAATTAGTATACCAGCCAATCCTGAGGTTAAAGTAAAGATAACAAGTGGAGTAGCCCATACTAAGGAAGCGAGGAGGGATATCTTAATGGCTCTTCGTGCAGGTGGTGATGTAAGCAGGCAAACACTACTAGAGAACCTTGACCTAGATGCAGAGAAAGAACAGGACAGATTAACAGAAGAGCAGAAACCACCAGTACCACCAATGCCACAAGGTATGGAGGGAATGGAAGGAATGGACCCAAACATGCCACTACCAGAGGGAATGCCATTAGAGGTGTAAAGGGGTTGTGATATAATTAAATAGGGATAGTCTTTATTGTGCAGCAGGTCTATCCTCGGCCTGTTGCTCAGTGGAGAGTATCCACTAATCGCTCTTTATAAATAAATTTAATAACCCAACCGACACTGAAGTCGTTAAAATGTGGGAAAAGTTATGGAGGAGAACACAATAGCTGTAAACACAACAACGGAAGCTCCCGTTACTGATTCAGCACCAGTAGAAACAAGCACTGTAGATACTTCTATTGAATCGTCAGAGAAGACGGAAACCACCAGTGAGGGAATACAGGATGGTACTAAGGCCCCAGAGACTAAGAGCATTCCTTATGATAGGTTTGCAGAAGTTAATGAGAAGGCTAAGAAGTACGAAGCGGAATTAGCAGAGCTTAGGGCACAACAGGAAGAAGCCCAAAGACTTGCCAGTATGACTCCTGACGAACAGGCTCAACAACAGCAATTAGAGGTCGCAAAAGAGACACTCAAAAAGCTAGGGTTTGTTACTAAGGAAGAACAGCAAAAGATTATGCAGGAAGAGAAGGCAGCAAATATGTTTATCTCGGAGTGTAATCGTTTGGAAGGTAAGTATGATGGATCTGATGGAATGCCTAAATTTGTTGCGACTGAGGTCGCTGCTTATATGGACGAGTTGGCCAAGACGGGACAGTTTATATCTGACCCTGAGACAGCTTACAAGCTTAAAAACCTTGACCAGATAGCAGAGATTAAAGCAAAGCAACAGAGAAGTTCTACATATTCCGAGAAGCAGCAAGGGGGAATGAACCAGGTAAACGATACTAGAGGTTCAGAACTTGAGGCCGCTTCAAGAACTAGAGACTTTACACAGTTTCTTAAAAAACATGCTCCAATGCCAAAGTCTTAAATATTAGACATTGTAAAGGTATTGGAAAAGACATAAATTTTTGTCGCATGGATTGAGGACATTAAACTTAGATTTTATTAACATGGGCGTTTATCAGACATACGATGCATCAACAAATCATGAAGATTTGACAGATGTATTAACAAAAATTGGTGATATGACTACACCAGCCTATGCGAAGCTTAGAAAGGTATCAGCAAGGAACTCACTACACGAGTGGAGTACCTATACTCAGGATGCCGCAGCTGTAAACGCACAGGTGGAAGGAGCAACATTCCAATATGGAGCATTAACTGCACCTAGCAGATTAACAAACTATACTCAGATATTCTCAAAGACATTCCAAGTATCTCAGACCCAACAGGCTGTAGATCCAGCAGGAATGGAAGATGAGTATGCATTTAGAGTACAGGTAGCCTTAGAGGCAATTGGTAGAGACATAGAGAAAGCTCTAATCAATGGTACAGCAAACTCAGGAGCTTCAGGAACAGGAAGAAGATTAAAAGGTATTTTAGCCTTTATCACTTCAAACATCTCGACTGGTAGTGGTACTGGAAGAGCATTGACCGAAGCAGAGTTAAATAGTTTGATTCAAAATTGTTATGCAAACGGTGGTAGACCTGACTGGTTGTTAGGCTCATACACTCAAGTAAACAAACTTGCTCAATTACTAACTTCAAAGAAAGAGTATGCAGGTTCTGACAAAGAATTTGTATCTCAGATGTTAGTTTACTCATCTCCATTTGGAAGGGTAATCGTTGAAGGAGATAGTCAGATTGCAGATGACACACTCGCAGTCCTGCAAAAAGATATGTGGGCTATCGCACAATTAAGACCAGTCACAAAGAAGGATACACCAGAGACCGCAGACGCAAAGAATGGTGTATTGATTGGTGAACTCACTCTTGAGGCAAGAGCAGAGTCTATGAACGGTAAGGCAACAGGATTGGCAACAAGCTAGTCTGATTACCAAGTAGTAAGAGAAGGGAGGGGCAAGTGTCCCTCTCTTTTTTGTATAATGGTATAATAGATATATGGTAATTGTAGACCCACAGGGAAAGAGAATAACTGCAAGGAGCAAAGAAGAGGTAGAGGATATACTTCTTAAATTAGCTCCAAGGAATAAAGAACAAGAGAAGATATTAGCCGAGGCTATTGGTAAGAAGTTAGAAGAGAATAGGAAAGCTAAAATGAGCCATGGATTAAAGAATGATTTTAATGGAGTGTTTGAGAAGAACGCTAAGATAAGAGCAAGTAGGGATGACGGGTTCAGTAAGAGTAGGGACTGGAGACTTGAGGCTGTTATTCCTAGGGAAATGTTTTATGTAGCAAGAAAGATATGGGGAGAGGATGTTATTAGTAATCCTGTGAAGTTCAAAGAGGCCTTTGTTAAAGACGAGCAAGGGAGAATGTGTTTAACAGTAGACCCAAAGACTATATAAATTCTTACGAGGATATTATGTCCAAGAAATCCAAAACAAAAGGGAAAAGACCCCTACAAGTCTTATTTTTACCTACTGATGACGGGGGTTGTGGTTGGTATAGGATAAGACAATTTAATGACGCATTCCAATTAAGGGATGATGTCAAAAGCTATCTAATGGACGGGAAAGAGCCATCAGAGGACCAGGTCGAGCTTATTAAGAATGCCGATGTTGTAGTGGCAAGAATGGCAGACTTCCAATATGTAAAAATGATTAAAGAAGATATAGCCCCTGAGAAGAAGATTGTATTTGACCATGATGATAATAC
>JAKPKF010000025.1 GCA_029553845.1 bacterium
TTCAAATATCTCTTTAAAAAGAGCCTCTGTATTGCCGGCAGGAAGCATGGAAGGCAAGGAGAGAATATCTATACCATACTCTTTTATCTCAAAATTGATACCTAAATCTTTAAAAAAATCTTGAAATTCCTCTAGGAATAATCTTTCTCCTTTGGAGAATATGATTGATGTCGGAACAAGAAGGTTCTGGATATCTAATGCCTTTTCTTCTCTCTTTTGGATTTTCTCAAAATTAATCCTTTCTGCAGCTGCATGTTGGTCAATTATCCAAAGACGTTCATCTATGAATTCAATTACAATATATTTGTCGAAAATCTGGAATATATTTCTAATCTCACTTTCTTCACTTTCAGGTACAGTAAGTGCTTCCTTTGAGAAAAGTAAGCTATCTCTTACAGAGCTATACTGTTTGTCAAATTTAATCTCTCGAGTACTGTAATCTGTATTTTGGGAAGCGGAATTGAAAGTTTCTCTCCTTTGAGCAATTGGAGAAGGAGTGGAATCGATTTTGAAAGAGAGCTCTTTGTTTAGAGCATGTTTAACAGCCTCTTCTATGGCAGAGTACACTCTGAATGGGTTCTCAAAACGAACTTCTTCTTTTCTAGGATGAACATTAACATCAACTAATTCTGGATTAATTTCTACATTTATATAGAAGCTTACCTTTTCTCCAAATGGTAGATATCTGGAGTATCCTTCGTAGACTGCTCGCATAATTCCTCTGTCCATAACTGGCCGACCATTTACAAACACAAGCTGTTTGGTATTCTTACTTTTGTGAGATGATGGATGCCCAGAGTATCCCTTAATTTTCATTCCATTTCCTTCGTATTTAATCTCTACTAGTTCTTCATGACCATATATCTCTTCAATTCTTTCCTTGCAAATATCTCCAGCCTTACAATTCTTTAGCGCACTTAAAGAGAGTACTTCTTTTCCATCTTTTTGAATTCTAAAAGATATATTAGGGAACACAATGAAGTAGCGATTGAGTAATTCGTAAATCTTTCTGTATTCAGTAGATGCAGATTTAAGATATTTTCTTCTTGCAGGAATATTGTAGAAAAGATTCTCAACCCTTACTGTAGTCCCTTGCTCTTTAGCAGCACTTTTTACATCACTCTGTCCTTTTTCATTTAATACTACCTGATTTCCAATTCCTTCATCTTCAAATTTAGAAATTACATGAACTTTGGATACTGAGGTTATTGTTGAAAGTGCTTCCCCTCTAAAACCCATACTGAGAAGAGTGTTAAGATCTTCTATCCTGCTAATCTTGGAGGTCGTGTGAGGAAGAAATATCTCTGGGAGATTTCTTTTTGGAATTCCAATACCATTGTCAGAGACCTCTATAAATTCAATTCCCCCATCCTTTATCTTAATCTCTATCTCTGTAGCCTTTGCATCTATTGCATTATCTACAAGCTCTTTAACCACAGATGCTGGTCGTTCTACTACCTCTCCCGCAGCTATCTGGTTGACTACATCTTGTGACAATTTGTTTAATACTGGTTTTACCATATATTCATTTTAACACATCCGTATATCTGCTAAAATCTCCATATGGCAACATTTGAATTAGAAAGTAAATATCTCGCTTCCAAAGATCAAGAAAAGACAATTTCTTCGCTACTTGAAGGCATACAGGAGGGTAACGAAAAACAGACACTATTGGGTGTTACAGGTTCTGGAAAAACTTTTGTGATGGCAAATATCATAAAAGAGCTAGGCAGACCAACACTAATTCTCTCACACAACAAAACTCTAGCTGCACAACTGTATGAGGAATTTAAAGAATTTTTTCCAAATAATTCTGTTAAATATTTTGTCTCTTATTACGATTATTACCAACCAGAGGCATATATCCCTTCCAGAGATTTGTATATTGAAAAAGAATCGGAGGTAAACAAACAGATTGAGAATTTAAGATTTGGAGCTATGAACTCTGCACTAACTAGAAGAGATACAATTGTGGTAGCTTCTGTGTCGTGTATTTACAATATTGGGAATCCAGAAAATTATGAGAACAAATCTCTTTCCTTTTTTGTTGGACAGAATATAGATCTTTCAGAGATATCTAGAACCCTTGTAGATATGAGATATAGCAGAGATTCCTTTGACTTTACTACTGGAGCTTTTAGAATTAACGGAGATATATTGGAAATATATCCTCCGTATGAGGAATATTCCATTCGTATTGAGCTTTTTGGAAATACAGTTGAAAATATTTCTAAAATTGAACCAATATCTAAGCACAAGATCTCAGATTTAAAAGAGATTTTAATATTTCCAGCTACATCATTGGTGTATTCTAAAGATGTAATACAAAATGCTATTGAGATGATACAAAATGATTTAGAAAAAAGGACTTCTTTCTTAAAAAATATTGGGAAAACAATCGAGGCTTACAGATTGGAACAGAAAACAAATTATGACATTGAGATGCTACGAGAGGTCGGATACTGCAAAAGCATGGAAAATTACTCAATATATTTTGATGGTAGAAAGACAGGAGAACCTCCATACACACTGTTAGATTATTTTCCACAGGATTATCTTATGTTTGTAGATGAATCTCACATCACAATTCCTCAAGTTGGAGGTATGTATAATGGGGACAAAGCAAGAAAGGATAATTTAATTGAATATGGATTTAGATTACCCTCTGCAAGAGATAACAGGCCATTAAATTTTAGTGAATTTGAAAAGAAGCAAAAGACTACAATTTATGTTTCAGCTACTCCTAATGAATATGAGATACAGAAGAGCAACAACCATGTTGTAGAACTTCTTACAAGACCAACAGGACTTCTGGATCCAATGATAGATGTCAGAAAAACCGAAGGACAGATTGATGATGTAATATCTGAAATAAGTAAAAATGTGGCTAAAGGACAGAGGGTCCTTGTCACAACATTAACAAAAAGGATGGCTGAAGACTTAACCTCTTACCTTAAGGATCTAGATATTAAGGTTCAATACCTACATTCAGATATAGATACAATTGAAAGAGTAGATATTTTAAGAGATTTAAGACTTGGGGAGTATGATGTACTAGTTGGAATTAACCTTCTAAGAGAAGGTATAGATTTGCCAGAAGTATCTCTCATTTTAATCCTTGATGCAGATAAAGAGGGCTTCTTGCGCTCAAAAACAAGCTTAGTTCAAACAATTGGAAGAGCTGCAAGACATGTTGAAGGAAGAGTAATTATGTATGCAGACAAGATTACAGAAAGTATGAAGTATGCCATAGAAGAAACGAATAGAAGAAGAAAATACCAAGAAGAATATAACAAGGAGTTTGGTATTATTCCTACCTCGATCTCAAAAGAAATTAGAGGAAGACTAGTAGAAGAAGACCAGAAAATTGTTGATAATGATGAATTTGTTGAGAAGCTAGATGCAAAACAGAAAAGATTATTGATTAAAGATTTGGAACAAAAAATGTTGCTAGCTGCAGATAGTTTAAACTTTGAGAAAGCAGCAGATTTAAGAGACAGAATAAAAGAGATTAAAGCTAACTTGTAAAATCACTTTTTGGAAATATTGTAGGCTTCAAATTTTTTAATCTTCTAGCCTTGATAGCTGCATCATTTATTGCTTTCTTGTATGTCTGTTTGACAAATAGAAAATTGCGGGACATAGATTCGAACTATGATTCTCGGCTTCAAAGGCCGGTGTCCTACCATTAGACGATCCCGCACTACAGCCTAGATTATACAACAAGTGGTACTTGTAAATAAAATGCTCTTCATTGATAATAAATGTATGAAAATTTTCCAGAAGAAAAAACCCCTCGACAAGAATATCTACATGCCCAAAAAACACATTGAACGAGGAATTATTAAAAAAAGAAGAAGAAAATTTACACTATTTAAAAAGAATAGAAGCACAGGTAGCAAGACAAGCAAGACATTATCTAAAGGCTTCCTTACTGTATTATTAGTCTTTGTTTTTATTGGGATAGCATACCTGTCTGTTTTGTATATAAACAAACTTAGAAGCACAGACACCAATAATGAGTTTGATAACGTCATGATTATTGGTATAAACGATGTCCCAGTATTCCCAGAATCTACTTTTATATTTCAAAATACAATTGACCAGCCCTCTGTCTCTAAATTCCTAAGTGAGGGAAATTCAGCATACAGGCTTCCTCCAAATACTTCCTATTCGGAAGTTGCACAATTCTACAACAAGAAACTACCAGAGTATGGTTGGGAGTTTGTTCTCTCTGTTTCTGTAGGCTCCGAGGATATGAGATATGGAGAGTATTGGGTAAAAGAGGACAGAGGTTTAAGAATATATTCAAAATTCAACGATATCTGGTATGAAAGTATCACAGTTGAAGAAGCACGAACTGGCTTGGCACAAGAAGTAAAAGATGAAATAGCAAGAAACCTTCTCTTAGCAGATAGTGATGCACAGGATCTACTACCAGATTTCCCTTGGATAATTGAAATACCAAAAGAGTATGTAATCTCTTACTTTGTCTCTCCTTACAAAAATGAATCTGGTGTTATCTTTAAGAAACTAGGCTCAAGTGAGACAATTTCACTTACACCAATAGCGGCAAGCTCCAGTAAGGCATTTGATTACATGCTTAACGACTATGTAAAAGATTTAAACAAAAAGAATGAAGAGAAATGGGGAGTAAAGAACACATTTATCATTTCTACAAATACAGGAAATGGACTACGAGGAAGTATTGGTATGGGAGACGAGCTTAGAGAGGTAGCTGTTATCCAGAACCCATACAATGATATTGCATATGTATTGGATAGTAATATTTACAAATCTCCTTTCTTTGAGTATGTATTGAACAATCTTAAGCCTCAAAGCAAGATTAAGTACTAAGTGACTTAATTACTTCTTCTGATACTTTTTTATTTTTTATCACACTATCTATCTCTTCTAACTTTGCATTCTTTATATTTTCCATACTCTTAAATTTCATCAACAGTTTTTTAGCTCTACTCTCCCCTATTCCCTCTATTTTCAAAAGCTGAGAGCGCAAACCTTTCTTAATTCTTGCTTTCTTGTGATAGGTGATAGAAAATCTATGTGCTTCATCTCTGAGATTGATCAGAAGCTTCTCGTTTCGTATATATACTCTGTCTGTTTCTCCCTCTCTATGCATCCAGAATTCATCCTTTGGCTTAAACCCCTTTCTTTTCAACCTTTTACCTTTGCTTATACCCAGAAGAAGAACACCATTGGGAACAGCCGAAGCTACAACAGAAAGTTGACCTTTACCTCCATCTATTAGTACCACATCTGGGTGTTTACTCATCTTTTCATTTTTAAACCTTCTAGTTAAAACTTCTTTCAGCATCATTGGATCATTGGGAGTATTGCTTTCTTTAATTTTAAATATTCTGTACTCATTATTTTTAATTTCTCCATTTTCATTTACTACCATCGAACCGTATGCCTCTTGTCCTTGTATATTAGATATATCGTAGCACTCTATTCTCTCAAGTTTTGTTAATTTTAACTCCTTCCTAAGTTCTGAGAAGACCTTTTTGTAAAGAGAATCTTTTCTTAACTCATATGATTTCTCATCTTCAAAAAAATCCCCTGTTAAACTGCTCCCAAGATATTTTAGATCTGCTATCTTATCTCTTAATTCAGCTGCTTTTTCATACTGCTTATTTTGAGAATATGTCTTCATTTCACCTTCAAGCTTTTTTACAAAAGAACTTTTTTTCCCTGTTAAAAACTTAATTATCCCATCTATATTTTTTCTGTAATCTTCCCTACTGATATGCCCTTGGTATGGTCCAGGACAAAGCCCTAGATGAAAGTAGAGACACTCTTTTTTCGCTTTTTTGCATGTACAGAATGGATATATCTTTCGTAGATACGTAAATACTCGTTTTACAGATGAGCCACTAGGATACGGGCCAAACAATCTGCCACTTTTTATATTTTTAATATCTTTGTTTCTAACTACCTTTAATTTGGGAAATTCCTCATTAGTAGAAATATGTATCCAAGAGTATGATTTGTCATCTTTTAAATCTGAATTGTATTTTGGTTTATATTTCTTTATTAATGCAGATTCCAAAACAAGAGCTTCGAGCTCATTTTCTGTTACTACTGTTTCAATATCTCTAACCAAAGGTATCATTTTAGCAACCCATGGTCTGTCATTTAGATTGCCATTGAAGTATGAAGATACTCTTTGTTTTAGATTTACAGCTTTTCCAACATACAAAACTTTCTTGTTTTTATCTAAGAATTTGTATACTCCTGGTTTATTTAAAATTTCTTTAACCATTTTTTTGTCTCTGAATTTACCTCAATTCTTTTTTTAAGGAGAACCGTCTTCTTGTTCTTACCATCATTGATGATTATTCTTACTGCAGTATCTCCATTTGAGTTTGAGATATATTTTTTAAGTGCAGCAATCTCTTCTTCTGTGTGTATTGGTTTAATTCTAAATGTTACACCATCAAAGGATGTTGTACGTTTATCATCCTCCACATATCTGGCTTTTTCAACAACTAAGCTTTTATCTCCATCTCTTACATTTATTTTAGCTGCAATGAGGATTGGTTTGTTCTCTACAAGATTCTCTTTCATCTCTTGGTAAGTTCTTGGAAATATTACAGCATCACTACTACCTGTTTTGTCTTCTATCATTAGAAATGCCATAACCTCACCTTTTCGTGTAGTTATTTTTCTGATTTTGTTAACCATTACTCCAAGGATAACTAGTTCATGGTTTTTCTTTTCAAGAGCTTCTCGCAGAGATATACAGTTTTTGGATTCAAAAAATTCTTC
>JAKPKF010000450.1 GCA_029553845.1 bacterium
AGATTGAAGTTGAAAGGAATATGACAGAGAGTTCATCATCAGTTCAACAGCAAGGAATAGCCACTAAAGGAGTTCAAACAGCATACGAAATTAGCACACTAGAACAGAACGCAAAAATAATGCTTGGACTATTCGGAAAGATGATTGGGTTCTTGGTAAGAGATTTAGGAATGCTTATCGGAACAGACATTATTCAATACTTAACAGTAGGAGAAATGAAAGAGGTTTCAGGAAAAGATACTCTAAAGTTTAAGAGATTTAACTTAGACAAAGTTGTTAAAGGTAGAAAGAAAACAAGAGTAATTGAGTTTGATAACGATATTCCAGAACAGATGACTAAAGAAGAATTAGAGAAAAGAAGTTTTGATTTAATGGAAGAAGAAGGAGACGACACAGAGATAATTAAAGTTCTTCCTGGAATATTCAGAAAGAGAAAGTTCTTGTACAAAGTTGAAGCTGATGGCTTAACAGTTAAGTCAGATGCATTAAAAAGAGCATTTAATTTAGAGCTATATGATAGGGCAATAAACAACCCTATGGTCGACCAGATAGCAGTAACAAGAGATTTCTTGTTCGGATCATACGAAGAGTCAAGGGATAAAACTGATGAATACATCAAAGAAGAACAACCAATGGCTCAGGATATGGCTCAACAAGCAGGGATTGGTCAAGGTCAAACCACTCCTTTAGTAGAACAATTAACAAGCATAGGCAACCAAACATCGCCTAGAGTATAATTATGGAAATACAAAAACACATATCAGTATCATCTTGGATGGATCTAAGTTGGCAAGTTAGAACACAATTAGCCAAAGACTTAAACATTCAAAAGTCATCAGATGTAGTTTTGCAAGACAATGTTGTTCTCACAGATGGCAGAACACAAGCAGACATCAATCAAGCAATAACAATAAAGTCTTTGCAGGAATACACAAAGAGTAGTTCAGATGATATATTTAAGCTATTCGGTAAAGCAGTAGATAAAGCAGAATACGAGCTTTACTTGAAAGAACATCCTGAAGCAAGGGATGAAGAGTCAGATTTAAAAGATAATAAACCTAACATAGAAACAAATGACACAAACACAAGCACAAGCACCAGCA
>JAKPKF010000046.1 GCA_029553845.1 bacterium
TTCTTTTATCCCAGTTGATATGTAATCAAACATTTCGTCTTTTAAGTCCGTATCAATCTTGCTTTCTAGGTTTGATATGAGTATTCCAGCGTCTCTAGCAGAACCCAGATCGTATCTATCTTGAAACAAAACCTCTATTAAGGCTGGTGCTTGTAATTCTTGTCTAGTCAATACCCCCTTGTATATTCTTTCTAAGGTATTGATAAACTCTAATCTTTGTAAGTCTGTTAATCTACTCATGTTTTATCTTCCCAAGTTGAACCATTATATATTTTAATTACTTCATTATCCCAACTACTACTATTATACCTTTTAAGTACTACTGGTATCCACTCCGTTCCGTTCCACCTTTTAAACTTTGCTTCAGTAGTACCTGATTTGGTGTATACTCCCCTCTCGCTTGAATCATTTTCTATTCCCTTACTGTATATTCCTCTCTCCGAACTATTTGCTAATCCACCCTTAGAATATATTTGTCTTTCACTAGAGTTTGTTGCTACTCCCTTTGTAAATATGCTGCGTTCTGAATAAGTCTGAATACCACCTTTTGTATGAATACTTCTCTGAGAATCAGTAGTAGCATTTCCAATAGAGTGTATGTTTTTTTGACTTGAACCACTTGCTACTCCTTTGGTAAACAACCCCCTTGTTGAGTCGCTAGTAGCCTTAGAAGTGGTATACAACAACCTATCACTACTCACAACACCTCCACCGATAGAATATATATTCTTTTGTGAACTGTCTGTATCAACTCCTTTAGTGTAGATTAACCTTTCACTCTCACCCTGTCCTGCTGGAATCTTTCCTGAAGTATACAGACTCCTCTCACTAGAACCACTTGTTTTACCTTTGCTATAAATTTGTCTTTCACTTGTTTCTGTAATACCACCAATACTATGAATACTCCTGCTGCTTGAGGAAGTGTCTATTCCTTTACTGTGGATTTGTCTACTGCTAGAATCTGGTAGGCTTCCTATTGTATGAATTGATTTCTCACTACTACTTGTATCTATTCCCTTTGTGTATATGTCTTTTTGAGACGACCCTTGTATACCACCTGTTGAGAAGATACTCCTTTGAGAAGTATCCGTACTAACTCCTTTTGTATGAAGTAATCTCTCAGAAGAGGTTGATATAGAACCTTTAGAGTAAACCCCTCTCTCACTACCTGTTGTTGCAACACCTTTAGAATAAATGTCTTTCTGTGAGAACGAAGTTGAAATCCCTTTGGTATATAGACTTCTACTTGAGTTATCTGTTGCAATTCCCTTTGTAAAAATTTGTCTGTTTGAGTTATTGGTTGCAATACCCTTAGAGTAGATTAGTCTAGTATCTGAACTTGTTAAAGAACCCTTTGTGTAGAGTAACTTATCAGAAGAACCCACACTTTTACCTTTAGAGTAAAGCAGTCTATCGCTTGAAACATTTACACCACCCTTAGAATAAATACCTCTTAGCGAAGACGAAGTTGAAATCCCTTTGGTATATAGACTTCTACTGGAGTTATCTGCTGCAATTCCCTTTGTAAAAATTTGTCTATCAGAACTGCTAGTTGCAACACCCTTTGAGTAGATTAGTCTAGTATCTGAACTTGTTAAAGAACCCTTTGTATAGAGTGGCTTATCAGAAGAACCCACACTTTTACCTTTAGAGTAAAGTGGTCTATCGCTTGAAACATTTACACCACCCTTAGAATAAATACCCCTTAATGAAGAAGAAGTTGATATTCCCTTAGTATACAAACCCCTTGTAGAATTACCTGTTGTCTTTCCCTTTGTGTAAACAGACTTCTCACTACTGGCTGTTGCCTTACCTTTTGTATATAACCCTCTTTCGTCTTGTACTCCATATTTTTTCTCTGCATACTTAAATGTTCCAAACTTTGCCATTATCCTCTAAGTTAAGTTAGTATTCTGTTATTTTCTTTGCCATTGTTAAATATTCTCAAGTTATCTATCAAAAGAACTCCTACTATTATATATTTGTGTATATTGTGTCGGTTTGGCACTAGGTCTTAATAATGTAATTAAATACTATGTAAGGTTGTAGGTTA
>JAKPKF010000068.1 GCA_029553845.1 bacterium
TATTGGTAATTTGAAGAGTAAAACATCATTTTTTTCACACCAATTTCCTTACCCATGTAAAAGTATGTCCCATGTAAGATAGGTGTCTAAAGTATGCAGTTTTGATATGTTTAGCACCATATATTTTGATTCTAGTGTGGTATTGTTACCCCTCTTTTCAAACTAAATCGTAACCTTTATCTCCTACTACGTGCATTCTAATGTATGTCATGTAAGGACTACTTAGAGTTGAAACCCGGTATGAAAGTGAAACTTTCCTATGAACCGTGGGGTTACAAGAATGTCAATGCTGTAATTGACAGTGTGGGTGTTGAGTATTCTTATGACGAAAATAATAATCGTGGATTCTTCCATCCTATCATTGTGTGTTATGTAGGGAAGTATAGAATGACATTTAAAGGCCCTAGTGTTTGGGAGACACTTGTAATCAAACCGTGTAGGAAAGTCTACGTGAAGGATCTAAAAGTGGGTGATGTGGTAGAGCGTGGTAATCAAATAGGATTTGTAAAATCTATTTATGATGGTGAAACAAGTATCGTTTGGTTTAATATAATAGACAAATATTGTTTTTTTACGTCTTTCTGTAAGGAAATCGAGGATGCAGAAGTTGTAGGACACATAGACTTGTGGAATCTGTAAGGAGAGATTAAAATGGAAGATGGTAAATCAATCGGTAAACTGTATTACGATGTTGAGATTAGTGTAAACTGTAAGAAAGATTTAACTCATCGTGAAAAGATGGATAAACTAATTGATGATCTTGATTATCTTGTTACATCTGAACTTGATGCACTTTTAGCAACTACAAAGGCATTTAAAGAGCGTGAAGAATTAGGTGGAGTGTTCACCAAAGATTTAGTTGAAGAATTAAAGAAGCGTATGGGCGTTGAAACGTTTGTGGTTGGTGTTGAGGATAGATACTTGTTACACCTGATTTATCCCGAATATCATGGATGTGGAACAAGGTCAGAAGAAGGCCCCGCTACGATTCTCATTATTACGGATTGATTAAAATGGAAGGCGGTTTACCTCTTAGGATTCTGTACGAGAAATTAGAGAAACAACTTGAATCTTCTCGCAATGAGAATCGTTTATTAAAAGAAGAGATAGAAGAGATGGAGTTGGCTTATAATACTCTTGAAGATAGGTATTATAAACTAAAAGAAGTTCTTGAACATCTTCCAGTAGACATTGAGGATATGATTGAATGAATCAGGCTACACTTGTAAGAGACTTGAAACAACTTGAGGAAATGACTTGTATTTGTTATTATGGCACTAATTGTTTCCTACATGTTTCGCGCATTAGGGAACTTGCAGAGAATGGATTTTATCACCTGGAGGGGAAGAAATGACTTACACTAAAAATTATAACTTACAACTTGATGGTTTTGCCCTCTTTCTTTTCATAGTGGGTTTTACTTCGATTACATGTTTATTTGGTGTTGTTGATGGGTTTGTTCCTGCTGTGTTGGTGATTATTAACACTCTTGCGTGGGGATTGTTTGGACGAGCGGTGAAGGTGGAGTGAAATATGAGCACTGTAATTGATTACGATGTAACTAAAAATGATATTGATATTAAAGACATAGAATTATTTATTAAATTGCAAATGAATGATCAATGGTCATACCATTATGAAAGGATGAAAGATTATATATCTATGATTCGAATGTTACGTAACATGATGTTTGCAGAATATGGTGAATTAAGTAAGATTGAAGAAGTAATTAAAGTGGAGAAAAGAAATAATGTCACGATCTAAAGGGTAAGGAATGGAAACATGAATCTTGGTGGGAACGTGTAAGGAAATGGTGATTGAGAATGACTGCTTGTAAATATAAACGCATTGAGATTATATATCTCACTGATGAGGATGAGATATGTATTACACCTTACGCTGCAATGTCATATGTTCCTAGAATTGGTGAAACACTTTGGATTCAAGGAAAACTTAGAGAAGAATTGATTGAGAGAGATTTGCCAACGGTGTTTAAAGTAGAAGATGTATGTTATCATGTGGTTTCTGCCACCGAAATGAATGATGTATATGATTCTGTGGTTCTTTATATTGTTAGATTGAGTTAGGAAATGGTAAGAGATTTATTGGTTATGAATCGATTGAGTAAATAATAGTGTTACGAATTTGTAGATTTGTGTTATTGAGGAATGGAAATGGTTGATATAGAATTTGTTAAAGAATTTGATGTAATATTCAATGGTAATATAT
>JAKPKF010000087.1 GCA_029553845.1 bacterium
AAGTGGAGAGGTGGAAAACAAAGAGGAAAAGAGAGAATATTAACAAAGAGGAAAAGAGATAAAGAGAAAAAGAGAAAAGAGAGAATATTAACAAAGAGATAAAGAGGAAAAGAGAAAATATTAACAAAGAGATAAAGAGGAGAAGAGAGAATATTAACAAAGAGGAAAAGAGATAAAGAGAAAAAGAGAAAGATGAAGTGTGTCAGGAGTCCTCACTACCTAAATAACTTTTGCACATCCCACAAACTCATTTGGCAGTGAGAACTAATGACGACGACTTATTTCACGCATATTTCGCTGATTACGCAGATAACAGGATTGATTGGATGAGCAGGATTTATAATTATTAATTTATAATCTGTTTGAATCAGTTAAATCCTTTAAATCCGTATTGCTATTCAGTCAGAATAAAAATTTAACTTGACAGGTTCAGATGAAAAATATTAAAAGAAATTTGAAAGTTAGTTAATATAAAAAATATTATGTTTGGCTATCCGGTTTATAATTAATTAAGCAGATAGCTATTTTAAGAACTAATAACAGAGCTGTTAGCTAAAGTTGTTTAGGTATGCTAAAGTTATGCTAACAATTTTGGTCTTTAACAGTAGAAAAAGGAGAAAAAATGATCCTCCTAAATATGCTCAAATTCTCTCTATAAAAATATGAAAAAAGGAGATAACAATGAAACGCGCTACATCATTTCTTGTATTGACTCTTATTCTAAGTTCCCTGATTATTTATATTAATGCCAGTGAAGTAACTATTGGCGCAGGAAACGAAACAGGTCGTATCCCGGTAGATATGTATTATAAAAACTCGCTTTTTGAATGCTTATACTACCAAAACGAGCTGTTAATCGTGAATGGAAGTATTACGGGAGTTGCTTTTTACAACAACTTCTATACGAATCTTCCCAATATGCCTATCAATATTTGGCTGGGTATTACTACCCAAACAGATTTGAGCGGTGGCTGGATACCTTCCACGCAGCTTACACAGGTGTTCACAGGCAATGTGGATTTTCCTTCTGGAACTAACACTATTAATATCACTTTCACTACCCCCTTCCAATATAGTGGTGGTGTTTTAGTGATGATGGTTGAACGGGTAATGGATACCCAATACCATTCCTTATCTGATCTATTTGCCTGTCAGACCATCGGAACAAACCGCGCGTTGAATAGCTTCAGTGACATTATTTACTATGATCCTGCCAATCCTCCAACTGGAACAGCCGCAAGCGGTAAATTCCCCAAAACCACTTTCTTCTACACTGGTCAAGGTATCGGTAATGACTTAGCTTGTTTAAGCATTACCGGAAATACTACTCCCAGTGTTGGCCAATCCTATTCATATACCGTAACCGTTAAGAACAACGGTCAGAATGCACAAAACACTTACACTGTTAAGCTGATGCAAACAGGTGATGTAGAACTTTCTTCTACTCCTGGCTTGCCTATTAATGAAGCTCAAACCCTTACTTACACTTTAAACTGGACACCCAGTGTTGCAGGTCCTACTAATCTTTATGGGAAAGTTATTTTAGCAACTGATGAAATACCTTCCAATAATCAAAGCCCTACTTTACCCGTTGCTGTTCAACCAGCAGGTATTCAAGCAGTTACAATTGCGGATGGAACGGAGACAATGCGAATTCCGATGGATTTCTACTATATGAATTCCTTATCTGAAACTATCTACTTATCTGACGAATTAGGTTTTGTAAGTGGAACTATTACTTCTTTGGCTTTTTACACTAACTTCTACGATTCTCCTTCCAACGGAGCCACTAAGATTTGGTTGGGCTCAACTAATGTTCAGAATTTAAGTGCGGGTTGGATTCCTTCTACTCATCTAACTTTGGTCTTTGACGGAAATGTTACTTACCCTACAGGAATAAATACCATTGTCATCCCTTTGCAAACACCCTATATGCATACTTCCGGAAACTTGGTAATGATGGTTCAGCGTCCAATGGATACCCAATATTATTCATCTTCTGATAATTTTTATGGCTTAACCATTGGCACCAATCGCACTTTAAAAGTTCAAAGCGATAGCACTCCTTACTATCCTGCCAATCCACCTGCGGGTACTACTCCTGTTGGAAAGGTTCCCAAAACCACTATTTTCTATACCGGACAGCAGAATATAAATGATTTGGCTTGCCTCAGCATTACTGGAAGTTCAACCCCATCAGTAAATTCTCCAACAAACTATACAATCACGGTGAAAAATAATGGAACTGCTACTCAGACCAACTACACTGTAAAGCTGATGAAAGAAGGTGTAGTGCAAATTGCCAGCGTTCCCGGAACCTCAATTTCTTCCTTACAAACCGCTACTTTCAACCTGAGCTGGACTCCCACTGCTGTGGGAACTACCTATTTATATGGTGTAGTAGAACTTGCTGGGGATGAAATTGCTACCAATAACCAAACAGCTAACTATACTGTGCAAGTGATGGAAGCAGGACAAACTGTGGTGCAAATCGGTCAGGGAACTTCAGTAAACTCTTCTACCGATTACCCAACCCCTTACGGAACAAACTATAAAAATTTCCGTCAGCAATATTTATATACTGCTGCCGATATCTACGCTGCTGGTGGTGCACCTGGTTTGATTACTGCTTTAGCATTTAATGTAACCTCAGTGAACAACTCTTCCGCTATGCCGAACTATACTATTAAAGTAAAACATACAGACCAGACCCAACTGACTACAACCTTTGAAGTAGGGGACTATACTACTGTTTGGAATAATGCCAATTTCCTTCCTACTACCGGTTGGAATGTGCATACTTTTACGACACCTTTCTTCTGGAACGGTGCTTCTAATCTTCTAATAGATATCTGCACCGATTTAATTCCTGGCAGCTGGACTCAAAATGCTTCTGTTCCATACACTCCTACTTCTTACCCCAGCTGCTTACGGTTCCAGAGTGATAGCTCACCTGCTTCATCTGCAACAACTGGAACCACTTCTACCAATAGAGCTAATGCCAGATTGTTTATGACCATTTCCGATATGGGTTCTCTTACTGGTGTAGTTAGTTCTGCCGGCGCTCCTTTAGAAGGTGCTTCGGTTACAGTTATCGGAACCGTTTTCCATACAGTTACTGCCGCTAATGGTGTTTACAACTTCCAATATGTGCCAGTAGGAACTCAACAGGTTATGGCTACTAAACATGGCTATAACGAAGTTACGTATACTGTAACTATTGTGGAAGATCAAACCACAACCCAAAACTTTGAGCTTACCCTTTTACCTCAAGTTACGGTTAGTGGACATATTGTAGGAAGCGATCAACCAACGGTTGGTTTGGCTGGTGCTACAATTGCCTTAAGTGGTTATGAACCTTACGAGGCGACTACCAATGCAACCGGTAACTTCACCATTCCCAATGTTTTTGCCAATCAGACCTATAACTATGTTGCTACTGCAGTAGGTTATCAACAGGCAACAGGTCAAGTTGTGGTCGGAACCACAAATGTGAATATGGGTGATATTATTGTTAACGAAATGGCTTATCCTCCTCATAGCGTTTTTGCTCAAGAAGCTGCTAATTTCAGCAATGTTACTATTACTTGGCAACCACCCAATCCTAATGTAGAAAATTTCACAGATGATTTTGAATCCTATACAGATTTCTCTCTGCAATTTGATCCCTGGACTTTAGTGGATGTGGATCAGAGCGCTACTTACGGAATGACAGGTATCACTTGGTTACATGCTTATGAAGCTCAAGCATATATAATCTTTAATCCAACTACAATAACGCCGGCTTTAACTACTTTGACAGCACATTCCGGAAATAAAATGGCTGCCTGCTTTGCATCTACTACTCTTCCTAATAATGATTGGATGATTTCTCCTCAAGTTACTATTGGAGTAGGTAATGTCGTAAAATTCTGGGCAAGAAGTTATACTGCTGATTATGGATTAGAACGTTTTAAGGTAGGTGTTTCTACAACAGGCACTGCTCCTGCAAACTTTACTATTATTAGTGGAACTACCTATGTTGAAGCTCCTGTTAATTGGACTGAATTTACTTATGATCTTAGTGCTTATGCAGGCCAGCAGGTATATGTAGGAATTCAATGCGTATCTAATGATGCGTTTATCTTCCTGGTAGATGATGTTTTAATCGGCACACCTTCCAAAATGCTTACAGTTAGCAATCGCCAAACTGTAACTCCTGCTACAGCATCAGTTACTATTCCCAGAATTGCCGGGACTCCTATGACCTCAAGTCGTATAGTGAATAATAATGTTTCTGCAGGTAATGCTATCTATCCTAAATCTCTTCCTCCTGCAGAAAGAGTAAGTTATCAGACAACCGAAAATAATAGAGTTTTGCTTGGTTACAGAGTATATCGTCTTTTAGCTGCTGATCAAGGTAACGAAGCTAACTGGACAACTCTAACCCCCAGTAATATAACCCCTACTACTTATGTAGATAATACCTGGCAGCCCTTACCTTCCGGCGTTTATAAATTTGCCGTGAAAGCTGTTTATACCAATAATGTATTTTCCAATGCCGCTTTCTCCAATGAAATTCACAAAGGTTTGATAGGAAATCTTACAGGAATAGTAACTGATAGTGAAACTGGTTTTCCTATACAAGGAGCAGTAATTACTGCAGGAGAATATAGCGGTCAAAGTGATGCTACAGGCATTTACAGTTTTGACGTTTATGCCGGAACCTATACTGTAACTTGCACAAAGCCAGGTTATCACCCCGGTTTACAGGCAGGAGTAGTGATTGTTGGTATGCAGACCACTATTCAAAACTTTGAACTTGTCTCAAGTGCTATTCCTAATTTAGCAAGTGATCTCTTCTTCTCTGAATATGTAGAAGGAACAAGCAACAATAAAGCATTGGAGATTATTAACGGAACAGGTAATCAAGTTGATTTATCCAATTATACTGTAAAACTTGCTTCCAATGGAGGAACCTGGAGCCCTATCTACATTCTTAATATGAGTGGAGTGTTGGATGATGGTGATGTTTATGTAATTGCCAACAGCCAGGCAGAAGCATCAATTCTGGCTATTGCCAATGTAACCTCCACTGTTACATACTATAATGGTAACGATGTAGTGGGTTTATTTAATGGAAATACCCTTATTGATATTATCGGTGTTTATCAACAAGACCCAGGAGCTGCCAATTGGCCTGTTGCCGGAACTGCTTCTGCTACT
>JAKPKF010000097.1 GCA_029553845.1 bacterium
GCCTGCTCCTCCCATACGGCTGAGTTCGTATGCATAGTACTTTGCATGGTAGTCAGTAATCATTCGCCTGCCTATAATAACTATATTATTGTGTTATCCTATAAATCTATCTGCTTTTGGATGTGAAAATGATAACAATACCACTTTTAGATTATTATCATTCTGTCAATCACAAATTCAGTTGAGTCCTAAATATTAGTGTCCTTTTAACTCATTGTTTCTCAGGTTCTTTGAGGGCATTTAATAGACCTCGTAACTTACTATCTATATTAAGTCAAACAACAAATTGTAATATTTTCACCTTTTCAATATATGTCAAGTTCTTTTTCATAAAAAAATGGGAGGGTAAAGGTAACAAGTATCTCCCACCACTTATTTTCTTGCCTATCAGCTGTATATATTCGTAAACCATCATAAGAGTTATCACAGGATTAGGTTCGTTGGTATTCAATTCTGACTGGAAGTTTGAAATAGATGTGTCTTAAAGTATGCTGTAAACACAACTAATTGAAAAAGAAGCGGAAACCCGCTTCCTATCCTTAAATTCTATTTCATTAGCAGCATTTTTTTAGTGATTGTTTTGCCTCCTGATACCAGACGAGTGAAATACAATCCGGAGGCAACAGAGCTTCCTTTGGCATCTTTACCTTGCCACACAATCTGGTAATTACCCTTGTTTCTGTACCCGCTAATCAGAGTGTTTATCAATTGTCCTTTGGCATTGTAGATAGCCAGGTTCACTTCTCCATCAGTGGGAACACTATAACAGATCGTAGTGCTGGGATTGAAGGGATTGGGGTAGTTCTGTAAGAGGATGGTGCTTTCTGGCTGGGGGAGAAATGGATCATTAATACTTATCCAAGGTTCAGAATCGTATTCATAGCAACCCATATCTATCCTTCCATTCCATATTCGCCAATTTCCTGCTAAATCGTAAGGAGGCAGATCAAGATTTGCTGTGTCTGGTGTACCGGAATCTATACAAGGCGAGTTTGAAGCCAGACTATAATACAAAGGATTATTAGTATCCCCTCCCAAGAAAGACGGATATCCAAACATGTTGCCATCCATCCAGGTATGAGTGATATCCCCACCCAGGATAAAGAAGCTATCGCTACCACCACTAACAAGGCAGTTGTTAAATGAAACATCAGCAAAAGTAGATTCGTTAAAAGCAAACATCGCCACTTCATAAGGCGTGTTTCCAGAAACAATTGTGTTATTCACTTG
>JAKPKF010000099.1 GCA_029553845.1 bacterium
TCCTTACGGTGCTTACGAGGGCAACCTAAAACAAAACTCTTGGTTGCTTAATCAAATTAGGAACAACAATTACTTTTCAACTACTCAACCTTGGAATAAGACATCTGCAACAACTACACCAGCAGCTGCAGACCCAAGACAAGCGATAGCGGATGCAACATTGAGTAAGGTGGAGCCAAGTCCATCCTTTTCTGACGTTATGCCTCAGGACACTTGGAACTCTGTTTTTGATGAATGGACCAGAAACTTTGCAAATGAGTATGTGCTACCTGAGTGGCAGGAGACTACTTACAAACCAGCTGTAGAAGACCTTACAAGAACGCTGGGCAATATGAACCAGCAAATAGGTCTTACGGGCTCTTGGAGGAGTGGAACGGCGCAGAACTCATTAAGGAGGGCAGCAGAAGAGTCTATTAAACAAGAAGAGCAGTTAAGAAAGGACTATCAGAGTGATATAGCGAATTTAAGAGATGCAGTAATGACTAACTGGGCAAACCCATTGTATTCGAGTCAAATGGAAAGGTATACAAATGCACCATGGAGGAATTTAAACCTAGGTGAAATGAGTAATGAAGCTGGAATTAATGCAAATACAATGGTCAATAACTTAGCTTCTCAATACGGAGTCACAGACACCAGTAAACTAAATGCCTTAATAGGGAGTTTGGGAGATTGGGACCCAAGTAGTAGACCCGATGTAACAACTTACGACTGGACTGTTCCAAAGGCTGACTTGAGTTTAATTGAACAGTATAGATAATTTAATGTATAAATAAATATGGCACAATCAAGTGAAATATACAACGAAATACAAAGTCTCCTTGGGCAGATAAATCCTAGGTTAGACGCACTTCCTGATGCAGACACCTATTATAAGAACAAGGTGAACGAAGCATATAATTACAATATGCCAGCAATACAAAATGCTGCTAAGTTAGAGGGTGAATTATATTCTTTACCAGGAAATTTAATGAGTCAATATGACGCAGAATTTGGTGGCAAGACTGGGGTAAGTTCAAACCAGAGGATTAATAGTATCCTAAGTCGTTTGGGAAACCAGGGGGCTTTAGCTAATACGGCATGGGGCCTAGTAGACCAGTCTAGGGCTAGAATGGATGAGCTTGCCAAAACACTTTTGAATCAATATAGAATGGGTATAGAAGCAGACCAAGCTAAACTTTCCCCTCTAATGAGCATTTGGGACAGGATGTATTCTGAGGAACAGGCTAATGCAAGAGCGGCTAGGAGTTCAAGAGGTAATACAAGTACAGCTACTCCTCTTCTTACATATAAGGATTTAGAAGACGAATGGAATAGAAGACAAGCAGAAAAGAATAAGAAGAACACTACTGTAACTAACAACAATCCTATTCCAACTGTTTCTAGTGAAAAGAAAAATCCAGTAAATGAATTTCTAAATAACCTCTTCAAAATGCCCGCAATAGGAGGTGGTGGTGGAAAATCTTGGTAGTTAATTTATTAAATAAATAATATGTACGAAAACTTAACCGACGAACAATTAGAAAAGTTATTGATTATAGCTCAAATGATGGAGAAAGCTCAGGGGGATGATACTCTTGTAAACGAATTAAACAAACAAGCATTGACTGTATTACTTCCAGAAACTGACTCTATTGACGAGCTAGCTTCTTTGTATCAACTGACTGGCGAGGAAAGTGTAAAAGACGACCTATTAAACGAGTATTATACTTCGAGAGGTATAGACCCTAAACAAAGGGGGTCTAATAATATCTACTCTACAAAGTTCTCGGAAGACTATGCACTGGACGACAAGAAGTACGGAGATGAAAATGCTGTTTTACAGGCTATTATGCAGGAAAACCCAGAATTATTGGCACAATATTATGAGGGTACTCCAAAACCAGAGAAGTTTAAATGGAAGAACATTGGTATAGGTATGGGTAGCGGTGCTGCAGCTGGAGCTGGAGCTGGTGCAATGTTTGGCGGTGTAGGAGCAATTCCAGGAAGCATCCTCGGTGCTGGGATTGGTGGTATAGGTGGACTAATAACTGCTATCGCAGACAAAAACACCGAGAACGCCAAAGAAAAGAGGGCTCGGTTGGAAAGCTTAGTGAGTCAGTATAGAAGTAATTTACCAAACAACTAATAACTGGGACATAGAAAAGTGTTTAAATTTTAAACGTTAAGGCATTGGCAAAATGGGTTAAACCGTTATCTCAAGTAGCAAGTAAATCTGCTGCTAGTAGAAACTTAAAAGACGAAGAAGTTGTACAGGCACTGATGGCACAAGCGGGTGTTCAAGACAAGGTTCAGAAACCTACCTTCCTAGAGAACCTTAGTGCTGCGTTGGGTGCGTTTGAATGGTCAGATGATGCTTTAAAAGCTCTCCAGGAAGGACAAAGTCTTCCCGAAGCAGTTGGCAACTACCTTGTTGATATTCCTAGAACTCTTGCAGGTGTTGCTCTTGGCAAAAGGGACTGGGTAGACCCTGATGAGGGACACGGTGTAGAACTCATGAAGTACCTTGGGATTGAAGAGAAAGTTCCCCAGTATATATTTGGAACCCTTGCAGATATATTTGAACCTAGTATGGCTATTAGTAGTACTATTAAAGGAGGTTCGAAACTTACAAAACTAGGAGCTTCGTTTTTAGATGATGTTGCAAAAGTTGGTGTTAAAAACCCCGATGAAGGGGTTAAAATTATTGCAAAAACATTTGGAAAAGAAGCTGGTGAAAGTGCTGCAAAAAGACTTGCTGCTAACGACGACATTATGTCTATCGCAAGCGACTTTATGCGTAAGTCTGGTAAGAGCTTGGGTTTTGTTGAAGATGTGGCTCCAGGGGCGTACTTGGGACTTTCTGCAGAGTCTGGAAGGAAAATAGCAGAAGGGACAATTCCTAGTTACATAGCAAAGCTCGTTGATTCTCCAGTAACGGCACCATTTGAAATAGGTTGGGACGTTGCAAAGAAAACTGGACTTTCAGACACGAAGTTAGCAAAAGGATTGAGTAAGGGATTAGAAAAGAACGTCCTGGACGCATTCGTTTATCAGAAGGGTCTTAAAGGAAAAGGGGAAGGCTTAGAGCAGTTTGGTAGTAAGATTAGTGGAATTAATACTGCAAGTGAATACGCTAGTGGACAGAAACTTAGAAAGCTTGAGAACTTTTTCAATAACTTGCCAAAAGAACAAAAGCAAGAGTTTTTCGAAAAGGGTATTGCAGACTATGTTGAAATTGGTGGTGGTTTACCACAGAAGACTACGGTTGCAGAATTTGTAGACACATTAAAAGAAGCAAAACTCATTGTTAAGTCCGACTACGACGAGATAATGAAAAGACTTGACCCTGTTGTTGCCCAGACACCTTTCGGGGACGTGCCAAAGCTTCTTAAGCAAAAAACTGCCTATGGAACTAATCTATTAGAAGACCAGTTGGGATACGCTTACAAATTTGTACCAGCTAGGTTAAATGCTATGTCTAAACAAGCTACAAAATGGAACGAACTTTTGAATGAAATAGGTTATAAAGGGAATAAGGTTATAGAGACAGCGAAGGATGTCCAACGTTTTAGAGATGCTATTAAAAGAAGTCGTTTAGACGAACAAAGCAAGGAATTTTACAACAGGTATATTGCCGATATATTTGAAGCAAACCTTGATATAGAAGGAAAGAGAACAGCCCTTGGATTGGCAGATTTAGGTCCTGGATATATAAGAAGAAGTTATAATATTAAGTCTGTAAACGACTTACCAAAGGATATTAAAAAGAATCTTATTAGCAGACAAGAGAGAATGTTGCCAAGTTTGGCTGATTTAGAAGTTTATAACGAATTTAGTCCTACAAAACTTGAGTTACAAACTGGTGCTAGGGGATTGGTAAACCAGATTAGTTATAAGGCAGGTCAAGACCAAGCGGTCAAACAGACCTATGACGCTTACAATTCACTTATAGAACAGGTTAAAATGGGCATGATGCCAGACTTTGCCGTTAAGGGTATGGGGGATGTACCTAAAACTTGGGAGAAGACAGGAGTCCCTATGTTAGACGAGGCAGGTATTTTGGTAAACAAAGATACTTGGGACGTGATAAAGGACAGCAATAAATTCTTGCTTGGGGAGACTGACTACAATGAAGTATTTAAGGCTTTTGATAAAATAAACTCGTGGTGGAGGGGATGGACTACAGCCTGGACAGTCAAACTGCCTAAGGGTGTAAACCTGCCAGGACTGGGTAATGAAATACCTTTGAACCCTGCATACTTTGTACGTAACTGGATGAACAACAAAATGTCTATGGCGCTGTACGCTGGTATGAATCCTGCAGAAATACCTACTAGAATGTTTCAAGCTAAAAAAGTCTGGAATTACTTATCAAAAGGAGCTGGTGGGGATGAAAAGATAGGAAATTACACGGTTAAACAAATAGGGGACGCATTCGCACAACAGGGGGGACTTGGTGGAACTAATGTGGAAGACATCCTCAAGAGTATGGGTGAGTATGAAGGAGCACTAGGGGCTGTAAAGGGTGCTTTAGGTGGTGGAGAGTTAGCTCAAAAAATTGAGGTTAGTGACAAAATTGCAATCTTTTTAGACCAAAAGCTTAAAAACATAGGAGACGTTAAAGCTATGGACAAAGTAAGGTTTGCACTTTTTGACTACTCTCAATTGACTGATTTTGAATTAGAAAAGGTGAAGCCTTTGTTTGCCTTTTATTGTGTACCAGACAGTGCAGAGATTTTAACTAGGGACGGTTGGAAACACTACCAAGACTTAGAGATTAAGGAAGAAGTACTTTCGTATAACAGAAAGAAAGAGGTTATGGAGTGGACACCACTTAAAGGTATAGCTACATTTGAACATGACCAAGAATTATATGAGTTTGCAAACAAGAGGTATTCTTTTATGTTTACTGATGAACATAAGTGGGTTACTAAACAATACGATAAAACCGAAGCACTAAAAAAGGCTAACCAGTTGAATACAGGTGATTCTCTTAGAGTATTAGCTCCTTATGTTTCAAAGGGGGAGTCTATTTTGACACCAGAACAAGCCAGGTTACTAGGTTGGTGCTTAACTGATAGTTGTATAAGAACAAGAAAAAACATTATTAGAAGGGATTTTTTGAGAGTGACACTGTGTCAACATCCCAGTAAGTTCTTGAGCGAAGTAAAAGAGATTGCAGGTGGTAAACCAAGTAAACCTCATCCTACTTCAGGAACTGTATACGTTCCTGTATTAAAAGAAAGACTGGAGCCTATTAGGGAATACTTACTAGACAGGTCTAAGTTGCCAGGGTTGGTTACAAGGCTTTCAAAGGAAGCACTTAAAGCAATGTTTGACGCTATGTATAAGGCTGATGGAACAGTCTCTTTGAGAAGAGGGGCAAGAGATTCTATGTTTTTTGCTTCTCAAGACAAAGACAAGAGAGAAATTTTTAGACTTATTGCAACTCTTTTAGGATATAGAACTAGCATATCTAAAAGGGGGTGTTACTTGTCAAAAAGACAATACCTCAAGGTTGCGTACAATCTAAAAAGAAAGCACTATAAGGGGGTTGTGTGGTGTCCTCAGACAGACAATGAAACTTGGGTTATGAGACAGAATGGGTTTATTACTATTACAGGAAATACTTGGAACCGTAAGAATATAGAATCCTTATTTACTACTCTCGTGAAGGACCCAAAGAGGGTCAAGATGTTTGACAAGATATTTAAAGGGTTTAAGCAACTTGCAGATGAACAGGGTACGGACATTCGAGAAATACTCCCAGACTACCTACAAGGTGCTTACTCGATAATAACAGGAGATAAGGGTCAGGTGGGGGCACTTTATGGGTTTGGTACAAACATAGAGGCTGCAGGGGAATTGTTTGGTAGAGACTTAAAAGAGTCGGCACAGAACCTCTTCGGTCAGTTAGCACCTAATATTAGAATCCCATTAGAGCTTGTAGCAGACTTTAATTTCTTTAAGGGTAAACCTATTTCCGAAGACACTTCTGCATATAGTATGAGGAATCTGCCTGAAAATGCGAAGGAATTAATGGGAATACAGGGAACAAGCTTTACTACTGACGACGGTAAAGAAGTGACTACATACAAAATGAATCCTACTGTTAAGTATATGGTGGAAAACTTTAGACCTGCAACAAGCATGTTGAAACTGTTTAACATTGCTTCCGACGAAGGTGTGGACAATGAGATGTTTTTGGATTTACTAAATTATATAACAGGTATAAGGTATCAACAGTATGACACTGAGTATTTAAGAAGACAATTAGAAAATGAAAGATATAAGCAAAGGATGCAAATGCTAATGGATGAAGGTTATGTTAGCGAATATAAAAATTATTACATACCTAAAGAAAAATAATATGAAAAAGACCCTCTTAAAAACATTTCTGAAGATATTGATGCACTTGGGTTTCCTAACCCTGTTTTGTGTGTTAATATGGATATATAGAATTAAAGTCGCCGCTATTTTAATTTGGCTAGTATTACGATATGGCTTCTGAAACAAATCTCGAAAAAGCGATGAGTGTAGTAAAAAACTACGTGATTCCAAGTATCGCTCTAATAGCAAGTATTGCCGTAGCTTGGTCTATACTAGGCAATACTGTCTCGCATAATGCCAAGGCAATAAGTGATTTAGAAACCAGGTGCGACAAGAATGAAGAAGTGGTACAATTGATTCTTGAAAGACTCGCAAGTATAGACACGAAATTGGAGTATATTGTGAAAGAGTTGGATAAGCAATAATTTTAGTTTTTTACTAAAATGGGTGTTAAGATAACAAAGAAACTCATACCTACGTCTAGGTATAATTGGAAAAGTCATACGACTATGAATCCTGTAGGGGTTTGTGTTCATAACACGGCAAACGATGCTTCTGCTCTCAACGAAATTTCTTATATGACCCGAGTTGATAAAAAGGTTTCTTACCATTATGCTGTTGACGACATCCAAGCTGTACAGGCTTTGCCCGAGAATAGAACAGGGTGGCATGCAGGCGACAATTTGGGACCAGGCAATATGAAGCATATAGGTATTGAAATATGTTATTCTAAAAGTGGTGGTGATAGGTTTATTAAGTCAGAACAAAATGCCGTACTTCTGATAGTGGATATTTTGAAGAGATACGGGTGGGGAATTGACAAGGTTAAAAAACACCAGGACTTTTCTGGTAAATACTGCCCTCATAGAACACTAGATATGGGCTGGCAAAGATTCTTAAATATGGTTTCAAAAGAACTAGCAGGAAATTCCTGGAAGGAGGAAGCTGTTTTATTAAAAGAAGGGGAAAGAATATACGAATCAACAAAAGAGACCGCACTTGTAAAGATAGATTCTGGAGCAGTTGTTAAAACATACCCCAAGGGAACAGAACTTGAGTTCTCTGCGAAGTATAAAAACTGGTATGTTACACCCTATAGCTTTGACAGGAACATAAAGAACGGATTTTTGGTGTCAGAAATGAGGCTAAAAACAGAACCCCTCCCAGAAGAGCCCCAGGCGCCCTCAGAAGAAGAGACCCTTCGTAAACAGGTAGCAGACCTAAAAGAGGAAAATGGAGTGCTTAAAAAGGATTTGGCGGCTTCAATTTCTTTAAATAATGATAAAAATAGTGAAATTTTACAGTGGAAAGAGGATTATGACGATTTACAGAAAAAATACGACGTGGTTTATGTAGATAAGAATAAGTACGAGAATTTATACACGGAGGCAGTCAGGGAATTAAACGACCCTAAGAGAGTAAAGGGTATAGAAACTGCCAAGTTAATTGCTGAATTGCTCAAGAGAATGTTGGAGTTCTTCAAAAAGAACAAAAGCAAGAGCAAGGGGGCTTAATTTTTTATACTGCCTATTATTAAACAAATAGAGAGTATTGGTAACAATTTAAAGAAAAAGAGAGAAAAAATGGAAATCATTCTAAACACAATAATAAATATATCCATAGGTATGATTTTTGTTGGAGTGTTTTCTTTGATAGGTTCATCGTTATTTAAATTTATATTATCTAAGCTATGAGTAAAGAGATAACAACCCAGGAGAGAGCTAGTTTTGCTCTGGGGAAGTTGGCAAACTCAACCAAGTGGATTGTACTTTCTGGTACAGCTACATACTTCCTTACGGGTTTAATTGATGTTATTGCTGAGATAGAATTGCCACTTTGGGCAACATTGATTATTTATCTAGTAATCAACACCTTGATTTATGGAGTAGGAAAATACATAGAGGGTAGCGAGAAGAAATAACCCTTTCTATAAAGCAAAACTCCTCCCCTTTGACAAATTTATTTTTTTATGCTTAAATATTATTATGAAAAATATGAATTCTAAAACTTGTTTACAAAGAAATGTCGGTAGATATGTTTTAGCATTCATTGCTTTCATCAAATTAAGGACTCTTCGGGGTCCTTTTTTTGTCGCTCTTTAGGTCAGGCGTTGGGAGCGTAGACCGAGTCTGTGAAGTTGGTAGTCACCCATTGGGTGGGGCAGTTTTATACAAGTTTCTTCGCAGGGCTGAACGGTATTACCAAGCCACACAGCCCCACTGGACTTAAAGATTAAATGATTGTAACGTGGGTAAGTTTTCCTTAAACTTCTTACCCACATTAGAGTTATTTAATATTAAAAAGTTTAAGGATGTTATCTAGTAAGGACTATAAAAAACTTTGTAAACAGTTAGAAGGATTAGGTTTCAGCAACTACGGAGAGTTTTTAGATTCTGAGCTTTGGAAAGCTTTTAGGAAAACACTTAGAAAAAAACATAATTTTAATAGATGTAATACTTGTGGAAAAAAAACAAACCAATTATCGCTACACCATAGAAGCTATAAAAGATTATTAGACCCCGACCTTGTATGTTGGGTATGTGATGATTGCCACAAGAGAATACATCAAAAAGAGATTACTAGTGTGGCAAAGATGACAGATGATTTAATAAAAGAAAAGCTTGGAAAAAAGAAAAGGATAGAGAGTAGGAGAATAGTGAAAGCTAGTGGATTACCAGAAACATTGCATCATAGCCTACACGCATCTGGAATAGTTAACAAAGTAAGAGGAGGAGATACACCAATGACAAGTTTAGAAGTATACTACCAGAGAAAAAGAAAGAAGAAAGATTATTTAATGATTGAGCTTCTAGGGAAATACGAAACAGAAGCATTGAGTTATTTGGAGAACTTTAACAACTAGATATGACGGTTTTCTTTAGTGAGTTCTTCCGTTAATCCAAAGAACTGGCTACGAAGTATTGTATACAAATCGAAGATTGGTGGCTCTGTCCTGCTACCGACAACCACCGACCCTGATTTATATATAATACTCTCTGCTAAGCTACGCAATCTCTAATAACACAGGGGAGGGATGATTGCCTATGGTTTGAATATATCTAGCAAATAAACTTAGCATAAGCCTTATCAGGGGATATAGGGTAGCTATACTTGTACAGAAATTTAAAACAGTCTACAATGTATTAAGTTCATTTAAAATTTATCAGTATGGTCAGGGTAACTCATCCGCAGGGTGTCATATGAGGAATGTGAGAAATCAAAAGCGTGCTTAAAACCCCTAGCAAAACTTATAACCCGACGATGAATGCTTGATGAACTACAATCGTCCCGTACTGATAAGTTTTAAGTTTTAAATGATATGTATTACAATTTTAATAACGACCTAGCTAGTGGGCGTAAGTACGAAAATCGTGCTAGAAAAATACTAGAACCTTACTACGGGGAGCTTGCTCCTTGTAATGATTATCGCTGGGATTTAAAAAACAGCCGAGTTTCCTTTGAGGTAAAAACAGACTTCATATCTAAAAACACTGGCTTGATAGGTATAGAGTATAAAAACAAAGAAAAACTAACGGGCATTTCGGTTACCCAGGCGGATTACTATTTTATAATCGGTTTTGATAAGTCCTGGTCTATGATAGTGGATGGCTTCAAACAGGACGGCTGGTGGCTAGGTATGGTAATAGAAACCGATATGTTAAAAGACGTTTGCAAGCTACCCTATCTTAAAAGGGTGTGGGGAGGGGACAATAAAAATACCGCTATGATACTCGTTCCTATAGAGGACATAAGAGAACATACCGTAGATATCTACCCTATGGTTCACGGGGTATTGACATAAGCCGTTAGATATGCTATGATTAGACATAATATAAATTAAACATTTCATTATTATGGCTAAAGAATTAGCAAAGGTTGACCAAGCAGATATGGATAAGCTGGTTGGTTTAGGTGTTACGGGGCACGACATTGGTGCGGGGAATATTTATCCAAGTTCAGTAAATGTGCTTCAGAGCGATAAGCAGTATGAGGCATTTGAGGACGGAGACAGCATTACCAAGAAGATGTATGGTAAGTTATTTATTAGAAGGGATTCTAACAAAACATCTGATTTGGTAGATGAGATTAAGGGTACAATGATTAAGATAGAAAGAGGGTACGAGATTAGGGACGCTGAGAACAAGATAGTGGAATCAGGCTACGGGTTTTTAAATGCAATAGAGAAGGATGAATATGGGGCACAAGGTTTAAAGCCTATTAATATGGTAAAAGTTTTGTTAGCGACAGGGGATGCTAAGGAGACTAAGAAGGCTATGGATGATTTGAACGCAAAAATGGCTAGTGGTAAGCAAGTTTCTAATGCAGACTATCCATTTGCAGTAGTTGTAGTTAAAGGTTCTAGCTTTGGTAACTGGTTTAATGTAGAGAAGGTGATGCAGGATTTAGCTAACGAACACTTCTTAAAACCCCTTAATCAGATTCCTGTAATAGCTTTTCAATTGATTGTTACAAGTAAGAAAGAAGAGGGAGACGGATATACTTATTACAGTATGGATTTCAATGTTGAGCCTAACGACCCTGCAGAAGCTTTGGAGTTCAGTCCTTATCTTTTAGAGGCTAAAGAGCAACATTTGTTCTACAAGGTTAAGGAAAGGGTTCATGATGATATGGATGTAGAAGACATAGAAGAGCCAAAGCAAATTGAAGAGCCAGAGGTTGTAGACATAGATGATGAAGATTTACCCTTTTAATTTAGAGGGCGTGATTAAAGAAGTAATAAAATAATTTGAATTACTGCTAACATGAAATTAAGTTTAATAGATTTTAAAAAGCATTCCAGTCTTGATGTTGATTTGGATGGGAATGTTTTGATAACTGGCAAGAATGGAGAGGGTAAGACCTCTATATTGGAGGGTATTGTATTTGCATTGTTCGGTAGGAATTTTTATGGAAAGGTTGCTACTGACATGTATGTGAAAAACGGTGCTCCTTGTGGTACAGCCATTTTAACTATGGAGAATACAGAGATTAAAAGAACCCAAGGTGACGATAATGCCGTGTATTTAAATGGTGCGAAAAGTAAGGTGGCTGAGGTTGGAAGTTTATTTCCTTCCGTAGAGATGGCTTTACCAGTAATAAACCCTTTGTATTTTATGTATGAAATGACAGATAGTGACAAGAGGGAGTTATTTATGAAACTTTTACCTCCTATAAGTAGAGAGGAGATATTTAAGAAGCATTACAGTGATAGGAAGGATTTGGTAGACAGGTTCAGAAGTAGTAGTCTCAGAAATGTTAGAGACCAGATTAAAAACAGTGAAACAATACTTAATGCTAACCTTGGTCAAATATCTACATACGAATTAGATATTAAAGAGAAGGACGAAAAGATTGAGGAGATAAGAAAAAATATGCCAGAAGCACCAGAGGGTGTGTTGGAAAGAGAGAAAGAAGTTCAAAAGGAATTGGATAAACTACAGAAGGAGCTCGGTTTACTTGGAAACCCTCAAGCAAGAATAGATGAATACAAGAAAGAACTGGACGAGTACAAAGCAGAGGTGGAGCCTATTGTAGAAAAGCTAAAGGCAAAGAATTTTAGTGAGGCTGCAGAAAAAGTATCTTCTGCGAAGGAGGAGATAGAACAGCAATACGAATCACTAAGGGAAGACATTGCTAAAAAGAAGCTTATATTAGGTCAATTAGAACAGTTTGAAGACGGCTCTTGTCCGTTGTGTAAACAACCAGTGGCTTCTGCTCAGGAAAGAATTGAAGAGACTACTAAAGAGTTAGAGCAACTAAACGATGAGGTAATAGCTGTAAAAACAAAGTTAGACAAGTATGTAGAAATTAATAAAAAGTTTGAAACTCTTAGGGACAATGTTACAAGGTGTGTGAATGGTATGAAGTTACACCAGAAGAATGTTTCTAAGTATGAGAAGTTATTAAGCGACATTAAGGAGTTAGAAGAACAGTTAGTTGGTAATAGTAAGGAAGATTTTAAGAATGCCGTTGAAATAGAAAGGCAAAGAGAGGTTGTTAAGATACTTCAAAACGAAATACTTAGCAAGAAGGGTACTGTAGCTAAGCTAAAAAGTACTAACGAGAAATTACAAAATGATTTACCAGACCTTAAGCTTTTAGAGGAGGCACTCTCTAACAAGGGTGTAGATGCCTGGATAGCTAAAGAACACGCTAAAACAATAGAGAAACTTGTTGGAAAGTATATGGACCTAGAAGTTGTAACAGTCTTAGAGAATAAGACAAATGACAATACGAAGGAGGTGTTTGAGGTTACTAGGAATGGGGTGAGTTTTAGAAGTATGAGTTTTGGAGAAAGGCTAAAGGTGAGCGTAGCTTTTGGGTTGGTACTTAGAGATTTGATTCCTAGTTTCAACCTGCCTTTTGTATTAATTGACGAAGGAAGTGTACTAAGTAAGGATAGTTTGGACGATGTGAGAACTTGGTTGAATGATAGTGGGGTGGATTTGATATACACAAAGGCTAGTGATTCTAAATTAAAAATAGTGAATGAGGATGTTAAAAAATAAAACTTGGAAAACCCTAAAGAAGAAGAAATACGACGCTAAGAAAGTGGAGATTAGAGTAGAAAAGGATGAAAAGAGAAGAAGATTAAAAGATAAGGCTCGTGTAGATAAAATTGGTAGGCAGAAATCAAAATGGACGTTTTAGAAATACAGCTTCCAGAGGAAGTGCAAAACTTAACAGAGGGTAGTTTGTTTGATAACGACGGGTTGATTAGTGACAATATGCTTAGCAAGTATTTAGCATACAATCCAGAGATAATAAGGATATATGGACTTGCTATGGCAGACCTAAAGAAGAAGAAAAGAGAGATGGAGTTAACGATTAGGAGGCTTGAAAGTAGACTGGACAGGGCAAGGGCAAACATAATACTCAAGATAGACCCTGGTGTTTATAAAAACGAAAGCATGAGGGAAGCTAAAGTTTTAATGGATGAGGAGTATCAGTCTGTTCAGAAGGAGATTTTCCATCTACAGGAAGATTTGATTGAGCTGGATTCGGATATAGATGAGTTATCGGAGACATATTGGAAGCACAAGGGAATGCAGTCGTCACTTGATGCTATGACTAAACTGAGACTAGCAGAAAGAAAATATTAGTTAAATTAACAAGGAGCTAAACATGGCAAAATATGATGTAGATAAATTGTATAGCCAGGACTCAGTTACTGTAAGAGAAGCTGCCTATTTACTTGGTGGTATCCCGAACCAGAATGTTTATGAGAAACTAGAGAGTGGCAGATTAAACTGGGTTTTTGGAGAATCGGAAAGTGGTAGCCAGATAAAGAGGGTTTTAACAAAGTCGCTTTATAACTATATTCTTAAGATGAGGGGGGAGTTGTATACAAGGGCAGATAAATATAGGTTACCTAATGTAGTACCAGATAATTTGAAAGAAGATTAGTTATGATATTTGAGAAGATTGTAAAATGAAAATTTCAGAGGTTCGTGACCATATTTCGTACAGTTCAATAAGCAAGTATATGAAGTGTTCTATGAGGTGGTATTACGATTACGTAATAGCTCCAGAAAAGAAGGTAGAGAGTTTAGCTCTTAGTGTCGGAAGTGTTTATCACAGTGCATTAGAAAAGCTTTATTTAGACCGTGATTATGATGGTGGATTACAAATCCTAGAGGAGTTTGCTAAAAACAGTGGTAAGTATGCACAAAAGGACATTAGAATTGTTATACAGTGCTACAAGAATTATTATCTTAAAATATATCCATTGTATCAGAGCCGTGTGGAGAAGGTAGAAGTTAAAAGTAGTGTTGATATACCAGGAATAAGCGTACCTTTAGAGTATAGAATGGACTTGCTTACAACAGATGGTGCGATTATTGACCATAAAACAGTGGGCAGGTTTTTACCAGACCTAGAATACAGTTTGCAATTTGATTTGTATTCATACGCTTATTACAAAGAGTATGGTCGGTTACCAAGTAAGGTAGAGTACCATGACGCTTATAAGGGAACAGGGAGCGTTGCTGTGAGGAGTAAAATTCCAAGTATCTCAGACATGATGAAGGCTGTGTCTTGTGCTGTCGGTGTTGTTAAAGCGATAGAGGCGGATATATTTATCCCTTGTTATGATAAGCATTGTTCTTATTGTCCACATAAAGATATGTGTGACAGAGAACATGGAATGATAAGTTGATTACTCTATTTAAATTTTAATTATATTTAATATGAAATACGTAAAGGGTGCGATTATCGTAGGGGAGCGAGAGATAATGGTAGAACTCCCAAGCGATTGGAGAGTTGTTATTGGGGCTGAGAAGTTCCTTATGTGTAGGTCTTATGTTGGAGAAGATACTGCGTTTAACACTTCTATGATTTTTAATGTAAGAGAAGTAAGCGATACAGTCTGGAAGAACTGGTTGACTAGAATGGCCATGGTCAAAGAAAAGCTCCAAGAAGAAGCTCTTAAAAAAGCAGAAGCAAGCAAAGAATAAGTTTAGCCGTATAAGTTATGATTAGATTATTTATAAACCATATAGATGAAGAGAACGGTGTCGTCTGCGTGTCCTTGACATCTAGTGATGGTGGAAAGATTGTAGGAGAAGACTACGACGGGACTTACAAAGTAAATGGTATTACTAGGAAGTTCCCTGTAAATCTTGTACTGCATGAAAAGGATGAGTATTTTATAGCAGACGGAGAAGTTAAATTAATTAGAGAAAAAGCAGATGAACTTAAAGCCAGTATTAGGAAAAGTCCTGATAGAAGTTAAAAAGCAGGATGAGAAGATTGGAAATACTAAGTTGGTTATTCCAAGCGCCGCACAAGAAAAAGAACTTGGCTTCGGTTTGTGTTTAAGTGGGGAGTATAAAGATAGGCAAGTATATTTTAAGAAGTATAGTGGTGATGAGATAGAGAAGGATGGAAAGACTATATTTGTAGTTGACGAAGAAGACCTCCTTGCTGTTGTAGAATAAATTTTGTAGTATTTATTATGGCAAGAAGTAAAGCAGAAACAAAGAAAGCGAAGGCAGCCTACTCTAGGAAGTATCGCAAAGAGAACCCTGGTAAAGTATTGGCTTACAATCGTAAAACAGTTAAACAGAGAGCAAGTAGGAACAAAGCTAGGGCAAAGGTAGCTAAGATGGTTGGTAAATCAAACCTTAAGGGAAAAGAGGTTCACCATAAAGATTCTAATCCCAAGAACAATTCTTCTAAGAACCTTGTGGTTGCTAAGAGTGGGCATGGTGGTGGTGCTAAGGGTAACAAAAACGCCAAGAAAACAAAGAGGAGCAACTAGGAACCTGTACCAGTTCTCTTCCATATTACTTATTGTTTAATTAAACTATATATATAGTCTACACAATTAACAACAACACCATTACCACACATCTTGTATCTTTGAGTGTCGCTTATATCCACTTCTTTTCCATCTATAATTCCTTTAGCAGTCCACCCATCTTCTAGTCCCATTAGTCGTTCACACTCTGTAGGAGTTAATCTTCTTATTCGCATATCTTCCATAACTCTCGGAGTATTATCGCTAGTGGGGTTAGAAGCCAAAGCTCCAACCTTGTCAGAGGTATAGACTTTTCTAGGGAAGTCCCCCTGTACCCTTATCGCAACCCCCTGAGTACACCCTGTATCTACTGTATAAGTTACTCCATCCTCTCTTTGTAAGTGTCCACTACCACCTGCGTTTTTGTTTTTAAGTAAACTAGGTCTATTAGGACTTCTAGGTTGTAGGTTATGGACTATTACTGGTATTTGTCCACCACCCTCTCCCATAGCCCTGTTAAGACTTGGAGAACAATCTTCCATTACCGCTGCATGAGCTTGTGTACTACCTACTGCATACAACCCAGTCTTTGCACCTATGGTCATTGGTACATTATTTCCACCAGTTCCCATACTTTGAGTTAAAGTAGAAACTATCTCATCTGGATTATGGAACGAGCCAGAGCTTCCAAACTTCCTAGCACTCTTTACTTTTCTATTTGTTTTAGTATTCTGTCCTGAACTAATTTGCTCAAATAGTATTTCTCTTCCACTTCCTTTTCTAATACCGATTGCAAAGATACGCTCTCTGTTTTGTGGGACTCCAAAGTCTTTGGCATTAATAAGTTGCCACCAGACATCATACCCAGCTTGTTCCATCTCAATTTGCACTCTTGCAAAGTCCCATCCTTTACTAGAGCTAAAAGCTCCTTTAACATTCTCCCAGACAAAATACATAGGTTGCTTTTCTTTAATGATGTTGATGAAGCAAAAGAATAATCCACTCCTTCCTCCCTCAAGTCCAGCACCCTTTCCAGCAACTGATAAGTCCTGACAAGGGCTTCCCCCTGTGATAATATCAACATCTGGCAAATCCTCTCCTTTGATTTTTGTAATGTCTCCATAGTTTTTAATGTTTGGATAATGATAATTTAATACAGAACAAGCATACTTATCTATTTCTGAAAAACCGATTGTTTCCCAACCTAACTTCTGTGCAGAGATTGTAAATCCCCCATACCCACTAAATAAGTCTAGATGTCTTAATACCCCCTCCATATTACTTTGTTGTTAATTTAGATAATATATTGTTCTGGGTATCCAGCCATATCCGTTCCATTTATATTCTTTACAACCACCAGTTGTTTTTCCATCCCAAACTACTAAATACCTCTCGCCACTTGTTGTTGTATATTCATATCCGCCTTCCATATTACTTTGTTGTTAATTTAGATAACTCTCTGTCAATTATCTTGCCGATTGCTATTTCTGCATCAAAATCTCTTATATTCCAAGTATCTTTATAGTATTCTATTACCCAATCCCTCATACTTTCCAACACCTCCCTTTCCCTCTCGGATAGGAGTTGCTTGATTTCTTTTAACACTTTATCGCTACATTCCACATAGCCAAACACTCTCTCCCCTTTGTCGTCAGTTACCTCCTCAAACAATCCCTCTTTTATCAAGACGGAAACTTTCTTCTCCCACTTCTCTGGGGTGTCCTGTTTAGAAGTTGCCAGGTATTCTTTGTGTGCTTTTATATGTTCTGTTTCCCCTGATAATTCCCCCCTAATCCTTATCCTCTTCTCGTACCCCTCTTGGTCTTGTGAGTTGAGGTGGTCTATTATCTCATTCTGCTTTCTAATGATTGTATTACATAGTGCAATTGTAATGGCATCTCTACCAGATACCCAGTTAAACTCTTCTAGTTTTTCTATCTTCTCCATATTACTTT